>NZ_RZOM01000453.1:0-4688 GCF_003999175.1 Mesorhizobium sp. M7A.F.Ca.ET.027.03.2.1
CCGTCGACCTGCGCATCCTGGTGCCGGCCTTCATGATCTCGGAGATCCGGCGCGGTTTCGAGATCGGCTTCCTGATCGTGCTGCCATTCCTGGTCATCGACCTGATCGTCGCCACCATCACAATGGCGATGGGCATGATGATGCTGCCGCCGACAGTGGTGTCGCTGCCGTTCAAGATCCTGTTCTTCGTCCTGATCGACGGCTGGAACCTGCTTGTCGGCAGCCTGGTGCGCTCCTTCAACTGACCCTGCGGCGCCGGCTCGAAATCCCAGCAATATATTTTCGATTAACCGTCCGGTTTAGCCCTTTGGTAGGGACTTGCCCGCATATTCGCTCGCAGATGGCGGGTGATCGATTTTGAGAGATCATGGGCATGATGCCGCACCGTCATACCGGTAGAGCCGGTATGTAAAAAATACCTGTAAAATCAAGGTCCGAGTACCATGTCCAGCATCATGACGAACAGCGCCGCATTGACGGCCCTGCAGAGCCTCAACGCCACCAGCAAATCCCTCACCGACACCCAGGCCCGCATCTCGACCGGCTACAAGGTCTCGCAGGCTTCGGACAACGCCGCTTACTGGTCGATCGCCACGACGATGCGCTCCGACAACCAGGCAATGTCCACCGTTTCGGACGCTCTCGGCCTCGGCGCCTCTAAGGTCGACACAGCCTATACCGGCATGAGTAGCGCGATCGATACGATCAACCAGATCAAGACCAAGCTGGTCGCGTCCTACGGCCAGACGGACGCCTCCAAGGAAAAGACCCAGGTCGAAATCGCCGCCCTTCAGAACCAGTTGAAGGCCTACGCCGATGGCGCCACCTTCTCCGGCACCAACATGCTTTCGGTGTCCACTGCGACAGGCACCGCGGCCGACGTGAAGATTGTTTCGGCCTTCAACCGCGACGCGACCGGCGCGGCTTCGATCTCGACGATCGATGTCAATGTGGAAAGCATCAAGCTGTACGATGCCGGCGCGGCACCAACCGCCAAGGGCATTCTCGACACGGCCCGCCTCGGCACCACGGGCGCTGCTGTTGCCACGGCCTCGGCACCGACGTTGGGCGCTGCCGCAGCGGTTACCGACACCTATTCGGTTGCCTCGCTGACTATCTTCTCGGGTGGCACGGCCGCCAGCGATAGCCAGATCGCGCAGCAGATGAACGTCGTCGATGCCGCGCTCAAGGCCATGACCAACGCCGCCACCACGCTCGGCGCCGCCAAGAGCAGTATCGACCTGCAGAAGACCTTCACCTCGAACCTGATGGACTCCATCGATCGCGGTGTCGGCCAGCTCGTCGATGCCGACATGAACAAGGAATCGACCCGTCTCCAGGCCCTGCAGGTCCAGCAGCAGCTCGGCATCCAGGCGCTGTCGATCGCCAACGGTTCGTCGCAGTCGATCCTGTCGCTCTTCCGCGGCTAATCGCATCCGCCAACTTGCACTAAAATCGGGCCGCGCCAAAAGCGCGGCCCGATTTCGTTTGCTCGGACCGCGCGCAACGCTCTGTCGTTAACTCTCGAAAGGCCGCGTTTAACAGGCTGTTAACCATGTCCCGCTAATTATGGTTAACCAATAGGTTACAACGGTTGGCGAATCGGCCCTACTGGCACGATACCACGGTTGAAGCAGGCCTATCCGGCATGTCTGAGCATGCCGGCCTTTGAGAAGGAGCGACTTTCTTGGCGAGTATCATGACCAACGCCGCGGCGTTAACCGCGCTTCAAAGCCTCAGCGCCACCAACAAGTCACTCGAGCAGACACAGGCCCGCATATCGACTGGCTACCGTGTCTCGCAAGCCTCGGACAACGCCGCCTACTGGTCGATCGCCACCACGATGCGCTCCGACAACCAGGCCCTGTCGACGGTGCAGGATGCACTCGGCCTCGGCGCCTCGAAAGTCGACACCGCCTACACCGGCATGAACAATGTGCTGACAACGATCGGCCAGATCAAGACCAAGCTGCTTTCGACCGTCGGCCAGACGGACGCAGCCAAGGCAAAGACGCAGACCGAGATCAAAGCGCTTCAGGCGCAGATGAAGTCGTTCGCCGATGCGGCCACCTTTTCAGGCTCGAACTTCCTAGCGGTGACCTCAAAGCAGGTTGCGGCCGCCAATGACGGCGTCCAGCCCGACTCCCAGATCGTGTCCTCATTCAATCGTTCCTCATCCGGCGCCATCTCGATCGGGACGATCGATATCGATGTCGAGAGCACCAAGCTTTTCGACTACGGCCTCGCCGCCGAGGTCAAGAATTACGGAACCCTCGATCGCCAGACGTCCATCTATTCCACGGGCGCCGCCCAGACCCTGTACGACAACGCCTATGCGGGCGTGATCGCGGGCGGAGGAACGGACATCGCCGCGAACACCGCCGGCCAGACGGCGGCGGGAGCGGTCGCCAAGGTCGACAATATCTCCGCCTACAACCTCGATATCACGGCACCAGGCATTACCGACGACATCATCACGCAGATGGTGAACAGGATCGATAACGTCATGGCCCAGCTGACCGACTCCGCCACCATCCTCGGTTCGGCCAAGAGCAGCATCGACCTGCAGAAGACCTTCACCCAGAGTTTGATGGACTCCATCGACCGCGGCGTCGGCCAGCTTGTCGATGCCGACATGAACAAGGAATCGACCCGGCTCCAGGCACTGCAGGTTCAGCAGCAGCTCGGCGTTCAAGCGCTGTCGATCGCCAACAGCGCCTCGCAGTCGATCCTGTCTCTGTTCAAGAGCTGATCACGGGCGCCACCGGCGCCCACCTTCCCATCAGATAATCGGGCCGCGCCGCCAGCGCGGCCCGATTTCATTTTCGCACAAGCTTCGAAGACTAGAGTTCCGGCGGACAATCATGCTGGGAGTCGTTGAACCGTGCCGGAACAGATCCAGAGCATCATCTCGAATCTCCGCGGGTTTGGCGTGAAGCGCCTCGCCATGCTGGCGGGCATCGCCGTTCTGGTGATGGGCGTCATCGGCATCGCCTCGGTCTATCTCAACCGTCCCGCCTATGACACGCTCTATGTGGGACTAGACCGCGCCGACGTGAACCAGATCGGCCTGGTGCTGGGCGAAGCCGGCATCGGCTTCGATGTCGGCGCCGATGGAACCTCGGTTCTGGTGCCGGCCGGCACCACCGCTCAGGCCCGCATGCTGCTTGCCGAAAAGGGTCTGCCGACCAGCGCCAATGCCGGCTACGAATTGTTCGACAATGTTGGCTCGCTCGGCCTCACCTCCTTCATGCAGCAGATCACCCGCGTGCGGGCGCTGGAAGGCGAGATCGCCCGCACCATCCAGTCCATATCGGGCATCAAGGCTGCGCGGGTCCACATCGTCATGTCCGAACGCGCCAATTTCCGGCGCGACGAGCAGCAGCCCTCGGCCTCCGTGGTCATCCGCTACGCCGGCATCGACGCCGAGAAGAGCGCCATGTCGATCCGCCATCTCGTCGCCGCCGCCGTTCCCGGCCTGTCGGCAGACAAGGTGACTGTTCTCGATTCCAGCGGCAATCTGCTGGCCGCGGGCGACGATCCTTCCAACACCAGCGCCGCCCGCACGCTCGGCGTCGAGCAGACCGTCGAGGCGCAGATCGGAGACAACATCCGCCGTGCGCTGACGGCCTATCTCGGCCCCGACAATTTCCGCGCCAGCGTCAAGGCCGAGGTCAACACCGACACCCGCCAGACGGAAGAGACCATCTTCGATCCGAATTCCCGCGTCGAACGCTCGGTGCAGTCGGTGCGGGCCAACGAGAACAACAACCAGAAGCAGGCTTCCACTCCGGCCAGCGTCGAGCAGAACCTGCCCGAGACCCAGGCAACCGCCACCGATGGTCCGCAATCCTCCTCGCAGAACGACCGCAGGGAAGAGATCACCAACTACGAGATCAATTCCAAGAAGATCGCCACGGTCTCCAACGGTTACACCGTCACCAAGATGTCGATTGCCGTGGTCGTCAATCAGCAACGGCTGACGGCCATCCTCGGCAAGGACGCCACGCCGGAGCAGATCGCCAAGCGCGTCGCCGAGATCCAGAAGATGGTCACGTCCGCTACCGGCCTTGACGAAAAGCGCGGCGACATCATCGACGTCTCGGCGGTCGAGTTCATCGACGGCCTGGATGGCGAGGCGATCCCGCAGGCGGGAATGCTCGATTCGATCGGCCAGCATGCCGGCACGATGATCAATGCCGGTGCCTTCATCGTCGTGGTGTTCCTGGTCGCCTTCTTCGGCCTGAGGCCGATGGCCGCGGCGCTGACGGCAAAGGCTACTCCGGCCCTGGCAGGTCCCAGCTTCGACGACGTCCAGCGCTCGCTGCCGACGCCGGAGGCAATGGCGGCCACCGACAGTGCCGCGATTGGGGCCTTGCCAGGCACACGCCCAGGCCCCACGCCGCTCGACGATCTTCGCCAGAAGATCCGGCCGGCGCCGCAGGACAGGCTTGCCAGGATGGTCGATCTCAACGAGGAGCGCACCGCGCAGATACTGCGCAAATGGGCTGCCCAGGAAGTGGCGGTGTAAACCATGCCCTCCGTAGCCCTCTTCGACCTTCTGCCTGATTTCGGGACGCGCGCGCAACGTGCCGGCCAGTCCCGGGCAGCAATCGATCCCGAACACAAGCCCGAGACGCCGGCGCCGCAGGCCGATATCGGCACGCTGATCGCCGAGGCGGTCGCCC
>NZ_RZOM01000454.1:0-4681 GCF_003999175.1 Mesorhizobium sp. M7A.F.Ca.ET.027.03.2.1
GCGAGCGCGGCGCTGCTGACATTGGGGAACGGGATGTAAAGCCCCCGGCTGGTGAGGAGAAAGCCCCATCCCTCATGCGCGGCGCGCGGCGTCGGCAGATGGGTGATGACGGCATACCAGAAAAAAACCTGGAGGATCAGCGGGATGTTTCGGAAGATGTCCACATAGGTGCGGCCGAGCAGCCGGGCCAATTCGTTCGAGGATGTCCGCGCCAGGCCGACGATCGTTCCGACGATCGTCGCCAGCGTCAGGCCGACGGTTCCCAGAAACAGCGTATTGATGATCCCGATGAGGAAGTACCACCAATAAGGGTCGTTGGCCGTGGCGGGCAGCAGCGAGAAGTTCAGGTCCCAGCCCGTCGACTTGAACAGGAAGTCGAATCCGGAGGTGATCCCCTGCGCCGCCAGGTTCTGTCTGGCGATCACAATGCCGGCAAGCACCATCGCGGCGATCGAGCCGACATACAGGATCTGCAACAGTGCGTTGCGGACTTTTTGATTTCTCAGCAGGCTGACCATTCAGAAATCCTTCCCGAATTGCCGCGCGGTCCCGCCCGGCGGGAGCCGGGCGGGACCTGGAGCGGGATGCGTTCAGAACGGATCAATCAACAACCAGCGGGAACAGGACACCGCCATTGTTCCACAAATTGGTCAGTTCGCGATCCATCTTGTAGGGCGAGTCCTTGCCGAGATCGCGATCGAAGATTTCGCCGTAGTTGCCGACGTTCTTGATCACCTTGTAGGCCCAGTCGTCGGAGAGCCCGAGACCCTTGCCCATGCCTGGCGTGACGCCGAGGAATTTGGCGACCTGCGGTGAAGTCGGCTTGGCCTTTATCTCGTCGACGTTCTTCGATGTGATGCCTTCCTGCTCGGCAAAGATCAGCGTGCTCAGCGTCCAGTTGGCGATGTCGACCCAGTTGTCGTCGCCTTGCCGCATGATCATGACTTCAGGCTCGACGGCGAGCACGTCGGGCAGGATGACATGGTCGTCGACCTTGCTCTTGGCGATGCGCGCAATGGCCAGTGTCGGACCCCACTGCGCATAAAGATCGCAGCGTCCCGAGAAATAGGCCTGCTCGAGCTCCTCGGTCTTCTCGATGAGCACCGGTTCGAGCTTGATGCCTAGCTTGGCAGTATAGGCAGCGACCTGCTGTTCCTGCGAGGTGCCGGCGGGAATGCAGATCGTGCCGCCGGCGGCATCCTTGAGCGACTTGAGGTTCAGCTCCTTGTGCGCCATCACCTTGGTGGTCCCGAGATAGTAGGACATGGAGAACTGCAGCCCAAGTTCGGTGTCGCGGCTGAGCGTGCCGCCCGAGGCCTTGACGATGATGTCGACATCGCCGGACTGCAGGGCCGGCCAGCGCTGGGCCCAGCTGATAGGAACGACTTTCAGCTTCGCAGGGTCGCCGAACACGGCCGCGGCCACCGCCTTGCAGAGGTCGATGTCCATGCCCTTCCAGTTGCCCTTGTCGTCCACCTCGGCGAAGCCGAGATAGGAGCCGTCATGGCCGGTGCAGTTCAGCATGCCGCGTGCCTTGACGGTTTCGAGCGTCTTGCCGCCAGCGGCTTCCGCCGGCGCCGCAAAATGCACGAGGCCAAGGGCCAGGGCCGAAGCCCCCCATTTGATCATTTTCATGTTCCGTCTCCACTGTTGAGGTTGTTTGGTTTCTTGTTGTTGGAGGCCCGAAAGGCGTCTTTCAGGCCTCGGTCTCGAAGCCGCTTCTAGTCGGAAAGCGGGGCCGGTTTCGGTAACGAGGAAATCGTGAGGTCGCCGCGCCAATCCTGCTGAGCCAGCCATCGGTGAAGTGCCGCGACCGCCTTCACGCGCAGATGTCCGCGTGGGACGACAAGATAGAAGCCCGGGACTTCCTCCGGCTTCATGTCGGCAATGGCGTCGCGGCCGATCGGCGCGACCAGCGTGCCCGCCCGGAAATCTTCCTCGGCATCGATGACGGAAACCAAGCCCACACCTATGCCTTGCAAGGTCGCCCGGCGCATGGTCGCGGCGTCGTCGAAGCTGATGCTGCGGTCGCCATCCGTCAGTTCCACGCCAAGGTGGCGCAATATGTCCGGCCACAGACGCTTCGACTTGACGGTGTCGAGCAACGTGAACTGTGTCAGATCATGCGCCGACTTGATCCTTTCGCCGATCGCCGGCGTGCAGCAGATGATCTTCGGATCCGGCACCAGCAACGTGGTTTCATAGTCGGACCAGTTGCCGTAGCCCCACTGGACCGTCATATCGATATCGTCGCGCCCGAAATCGGGCAGGTCGACCATGGTCGTCAGGCGCAGGTCCGCGCCCGGCAAGATTTCCCGGAACAACGAAAGCCGCGGCAGGAGATAATGCGTGGCGAAGTATGGGCTCGCATTCAGGTTGATGCGGTCCCGATAGTTCGACTTGGTGACGCGGCGAACGCCTTCGGCAAACTCGTTGAAGCCGGCTTTGACATAGTGCGACAGAAGAATGGCCGACTCGGTCAGTTCGATCGACCGGCCCTTACGCTCGAACAGCGTTACCTGGAGCGTATCCTCCAGAAGCTTGATCTGCTGTCCGACGGCCTGCGGCGTGACCAGCAATTCATCCGCCGCCTGCCGAAAGCTCTTGTGCTGCGCGACCGCGTGGAACACGCGCAGAGCATTCAGCGAGGGAAGGCGCAGCTTGCCGGTCATCGAAAATTCCGTTCCTTTCCCTGCTTGTGGCCCGGTCGGTCATGCACTGCCTCGGTCATGCACTGCCAGAGTTCAGTCGCCCGCGGCGAAAGAGACTTAGGCATATATGTAACCACCTGAAACAATTACGTTTTCACCGGTCATGTAAGTGTTCTTGGGGCTGCCCGTCATCAGCACCCATTCGGCAATCTCCTTTGGCTCGGCACCGCGGCCGAGCGGGCTCGCCTTGGCCAGTTCCTCCAGGAAGCCGAGCGCTTTCGCCTTCTCCGTCGCCATGCCGGCCGGCGCCACCGAATTCACCAGAATGCCGTCCTTCGCCACGTGATGGGCAAAGGATCGGGTAAGGCTGACGACGGCGGCCTTGGTCGCCGCATAGTGAGCGTTCTGCGGATGCGCCTTGAAGGCGTCGACCGAGGTCAGGTTCACGATCCGGCCGCGGACGCGGCTCTTCGGCTCCTGCGATTGCATGTGGCGAACCGCCGCCACCATCATGTGGTAGGTGCCCTTGATGTTGATGCCGTTGGAGGCATCCCAGTCGGCGTCGGTGATTTCGAGGAGCGGGCGGCGAGGGTAGATCGCGGCACAATTGATCAGCGTGTCGACGCGCCCGAGTTTCGAAACGATCGCCTCGAATGCGGCGTGGCACTGTGGGCCTACCTGGATGTCGCAAAGGGCGGTCGCGGTAGGCAGTCCGCTGGCCTTCGCGGTCGCCAGCGCGGACTCGGCGGCTTCCTGGTTGATGTCGATGATGCCGATCTTTGCCGCTCCGGCCTCGACAGCCATCTCGGCTAAGAGGGCACCGAGGCCGGCACCACCGCCAACGATCAGAACGGAAAGATCTTTCATCCCAGTTTTCCTTACTTGGTACCGCTTGGCGAGGTTGGCCAAGTCGGCATGATGTCGAAACGGGTAACGTCGGCCCACGCGGGGAGCCCAAGCACAGCGACGACCATCCTGGCCACGTCATCCGGCTGCACCACTTTGCTGGCGTACATGGCTGCGCGCGCGTTGGCGTCGAGGATGTCCTGGTAGAGCTGCGTCTCGACACGGCCGGCAACGATCTCGGTGACGCGTACGCCCGATGGGGAGAGGTCGGCGCGCAGCGCTGCTGCAAAGCCTGATATCGCCGCCTTGGTCGCTGAATAGACGGCAATGTTGGAGTATGCCGCGTGGCCCGCTGTGGAGCCGGTGAACAATACATGCCCGGACTGCCGCTCGCGCATTTGCGGGACGACGAGGCGCGTGAGCAGGATTGCCGCGCTGAGGTTCACCTCGAGCGTGGTGTCGATGTCAGCGATCTTCATATCGGCGAAGTTGCCGAGCGGCGGCATGACCCCGGCATTGTTGATCAGCACGTCGATGGTGAGATCCGCCAGGGCCGCTTCCAGGGCCTCGCGGTCGGTGACGTCGACGGCAATCGGCACGATGCCGGGCCGCTGTGCCTGCAGCTCCTTGAGCGCGGCCTGGCTGCGCCCGACCGCATAGACGTCGTAGCCGGCGTCGCTCAGCGCGATCGCGATGGCCCGCCCTATGCCGCTCGTCGCACCGGTGATGAAGGCTGTCGTCACGTGGGCTTTCCTGATTGTCTGTTTTCAGTTTGCGGCCCGGGCCGATGCCGCGAAACCAAGAAAACCAGCAAAAAGGAAAGATAAACTTTCGAAAATTTCGGATGCCTCCAAAATCCGTTGGGGTGTTCGGATAACCGCAGCAGCCGAAAACCCAAGGAAACGCTGGCAAGCTGGCGCCTTCAGCCCTTGGGAAACCCGCGCAGCCGGTGACGGAACAAAAAACACGGCTTTCGCAATGGATGTCTAATTTTCGGCCCAGGCGCGCCGATGCGATCGAATTCGCGAGGCCTCATGCGCCTGTCGAGACAGCCTCATCCGCCTGTCGAGACAGGCCTTTTCATGTCGGTGAAAAGTGAGGCCGCCGCCGCCTTCTGCTCGGCTTCGATTGCCTCCACGCCAGAGGCTCGGGCCAGGGCGCGCACCCGCCCGAGACTGTTGTGC
>NZ_RZOM01000455.1:0-4671 GCF_003999175.1 Mesorhizobium sp. M7A.F.Ca.ET.027.03.2.1
ATGTTCATCAGGAAGCCGGTGACCGACTGGTCGTGCGCCTTGGCGGCGTAATTGCTGATGGTCGAGGCGTCGAGCGTCGCCGGGTCGATGTTGAAGCCGGCGCCCGGCTGCACGACATTGGCGACGACAAGGCCGATGATCAGAGCCAGCGTCGAAAAGGTGAGAAAATAGAGCATCGCCTTGCCGGCGACACGTCCGACCTTCTGCAGGTCGCTCATGCCGGCAATGCCCGTAGTCACGGTCAGGAAAATGACCGGGGCGATGATCATCTTGACCAGCTTGATAAAGGCGTCGCCGAGCGGCTTCATGCTCTCGCCGACCGACGGATAGAAATGGCCGAGCAGGATGCCGACGGTGATCGCGACGAGCACCTGCACGTAGAGTTGGGCATAGAAAGGCTTGCGCTGCGCGGCAAGCGCGCCTGATTGGTCTGCGATGTGCATCGAACTCTCCCTGGCCGGATGGGGCGGAGCGCCCTGCGTGACTTCTCCCATCGCGGCGCTCCGGTCGCACGCCGCTGCCAGGGAGTTTTGCAAGCGCTGTGCCAGTTCGCGGAAAGGCCGGAACCACGGGATTTCCGCCTTTGTCTGACGTCATGCGGCCAAAGCCTGTGCGGATTTCCGCACAGGCAGTGTTTGCCTGGGCGGATTTTCGCATTACACTGGCCGAAAGGCCGCGAGCAAAGGGGGGAGGGCAGACGCCGCAAGCAGGCACCGATAGCGGATTCCCTGGATTTGCCGGCCGTGGATTGCTGCGCGAGGCCGTGGCGCGGCTGCGCGATGGCCGCTGGGTTGCCGTGGTCGCCGCTCTTGCATTTCTGGCCGGCGCGATCGCCATTGCCGGGCGCATCGCCTCCGGCCAGGCGGCCGATAATCTGCGTGAGACGGCACTCGCCGCACTGCCGCTGGCGGCGGGAACCCTGACCGGCGAAATCGAAAAGCAGCGCTTGGTTCCACTGGTGTTGGCCAGAGACGATGCGGTGCGCGGCGCTCTGCGCCGGGCCGGAAAAATGAAAGAAAAGGCCCTCAACGACAAGCTCAAGTCGATTGCCGGCGATGCCTCGGCATCCGCCATCTACATCATCGATACGGCAGGCATCGCCATATCAGCCAGCAATGCCGACGAACCGGCGAGCTTTGTCGGCATCGATTACAATTTTCGGCACTATTTCCAGGAAGCGATGAGCAAGGGTGCTGCCAGCCAATATGGCCTCGGCACAATCAGCGGCAGACCGGGGCTGTACCTTGCCAGCCGCGTCGACGATGGCGGCAAGCCGCTCGGCGTTGCGGTGCTGAAGGTCGAACTCGACGGCGTCGAAGCCAATTGGCGTTCCAGCGGTTTCCTTGTGTTCATCACTGATGAACGCGGCGTGGTGCTGGCTACCAGCCAGCCCGACTGGCGGTTCCGTGCGCTGGCGCCACTGTCGGCCGAGGACACCGCCGCAGCCCACGAGCAGCTCCAATTGGCCGATGCAGGCTTCGAGCCGCTGCCGATCCGGCGCGGCGCTGGTGACGGCCTGGCGACGATCGACAACGCGGGAAAACCGCGCCAGTTCGTCGAGGTGGTGCAGGATTTGCCCGCTGCTGTTCCTGGCTGGCGTCTCTGGCTGCTCACTCCCGCCGACGCTGCTCTTTCATCGGCCGCCAACACGGCGCGGCTCACCACGCTGCTTGGTCTGCTGCTGATGGGCCTGCTTGCCTACGTGCTGACCCGGCGCCGGCGAACGCGCAGGCTGAGGCAGGAGGCGCTGGCGCGGATGAATGCCGAACTGGAGAGCCGAGTCAGCACGCGAACGGCCGAGTTGACCCGCTCCAACACCGCACTTGCCGGTGAAATCGCCGAGCGCGAGAATGCTGAAGCCAAGGTGCGCCGGCTGCGCGACGACCTCGCCCAGGCCAACCGGCTTTCCATCCTCGGCCAAATCGCCGCCGGCGTGGCGCACGAGATCAACCAGCCGGTCGCCGCTATCCGCACCTATGCCGAGAATGCGGGCCGCTTTCTCGAAACCGGCAAAACCGAACCGGCCAGCGGCAATCTGACGTCGATCGTGTCGATGACCGAGCGCATCGGCGCGATCACCGGCACCTTGCGCACTTTCGCCCGGCGGCCGGGTGTCGCCGCTTCGCCGCTGCCGGTGCGCGAAGCGATCGACGGTGCGCTGTCGCTGCTGTCCGGCCGCATCCGCGATTCCGGCGTGACCATCGTCAAGCCGCGCGGCACCGCCTCGCCGGCGGTCATGGCGAGCCGCATCCGGCTGGAGCAGATCCTGGTCAATCTGTTGCAGAATGCGCTGGACGCTATGAAGGACCAGCCCGATCCGCGCATCGAGATCGAGCTTGCCGAGCGCGACGACAGGGTGCTGATTTCGGTGCGCGACAACGGCCCAGGTCTCGGCCCGGAAGCAGCCGGCAATCTGTTCATGCCGTTCCAGACCACCAAGGAGAAGGGGCTTGGCCTCGGGCTGGTGATCTCGCAGGAGATCGCCCAGGAATTGGGCGGCACGCTGCGGCTCGATCCCGGCAATGGCATCGGCGCATCCTTCACCATCGATTTGAGGCGAATTGAATGATTGAGGGATCAGGGCTGGTGGCGCTCGTCGACGACGATGCGGACCTGCTGCACGCCACAACGCAATTGCTCGAGCTTGCCGGCTTCGCTGTGGTCGCGCGCGACGCCGCCGAGGCAGCGCTTGCCGTTGTCGACAGGACCTTTGAAGGCGTGGTGGTCAGCGACATCCGCATGCCGGGCATGAACGGGCTGCAGCTGTTCGATCGCATCAAGGCGATCGACCCGGACATACCCGTGATCCTGGTCACCGGCCATGGCGACGTCGAGCTCGCAGTGGCCGCGCTCAAGGACGGTGTCTACGATTTCATCTCGAAACCCTATGCCGGCGACCGCCTTGTCGAGGCGCTGAAACGGGCGAGTGAGAAGCGACGGCTGGTGATGGAGAACCGGCGGCTGCGCGAAGCCGCGGCCCTCGCCACTGACGGCCTGCCGCTGATCGGCGAGGCTCCTGCCATCAAGCGGCTGCGCGAGACCTTGCGCCAGATTGCCGACATGAACGTCGATGTGCTGGTCGAGGGAGAAACGGGAACCGGCAAGGAAGTGGTGGCGGACCTCCTGCACAGATGGGGGCGACGGCGCGCAAAACCCTTCGTGGCACTGAATTGCGGTGCGCTGCCGGAGACGGTCATCGAGAGCGAGTTGTTTGGCCATGAGGCGGGCGCGTTCACCGGCGCGCAGCGGCGGCGGATCGGCAGCATCGAGCATTCCAGCGGCGGCACGCTGTTTCTCGACGAGATCGAATCCATGCCGCCGGCGCTCCAGGTCAAGCTGCTGCGCGTGCTCGAAACACGCAGCCTCACTCCACTTGGCTCGAACGACATCAGGCGCATCGATCTCAGGGTCGTCGCCGCGACCAAGGTCGATCTGGGGCGGTCGGACCAACGCGGTGATTTTCGCGAGGATCTGTATTTTCGCCTTAACGTGGTGACGCTGCGCATCCCGCCGCTGCGCGAGCGTCGCGGCGATATCCCGATGCTGTTTGGGCATTTCCTCGGCAAGGCGGCAGAACGGTTCGGCCGGCCTGTCGCGAAGATGAACGCTGCGGTCAGCGATCATCTCCAGTCGCATGACTGGCCAGGCAATGTGCGCGAGCTTGCCCATTTTGCCGACCGTGTTGCGCTCGGCCTTGGTCCGGAAGATGAGAGGAGGGCGGTCTCCGCGCATTCGCCGGAGCCTACGGCAGCATTGCCAGAACGGGTCGGCCAATACGAAGCACAGCTCATCCGCGACGCGCTGCGCGACCATGGTGGCGAGGTGCGCAGCGCCATCGATGCGCTGGGCGTGCCGCGCAAGACCTTTTATGACAAGCTCAAGCGCTACGGCATTGCCGCATCAGAGTTTCGCAATGGCGGCGACGCCGACACGCAACCATCTCGGAAAAGCGATGAACACGACGCTTGAAACGACGGCAAATCCCTTGCCGGAAGAACTCGCCTTTCTCGGTGAACGGCTGACGGCGTTCAACGACGGTGATGTCGGCGCTTCCGAAAGGAAGGCGCTTGCCGTGTTCGTGCGCGACGAGGATGGCGCGGTCGTCGCCGGCATTTCGGGCTATACCGCCTGGGGCTGGCTATACGTGCAATGGCTCTGGGTCGATGAGCGGCTGCGCGGCCAGCACATGGCCGGCAAGATGCTGGATGCGGCCGAACACGAAGCGGTGGCGCGCGGCTGTCGAAACGCCTGGATCGACACCTTCAATCCGAACGCCGCCAAGGTCTACCAGCGTCAGGGTTACGAGCCCTTTGGAACGCTTGCCAATTTCCCTATCGGCCGCAGCCGCATCTTTCTACAGAAGAGGCTGGCGTTGGCCTGATCCATCCCGGCAGAACCGGGATGGACTGTCTTCCTGTCTGACCCGCAATCCGAACGAAGCTTTGAGGTTATGGTCCGGCGGACCGCTACTCGGCCGGAACCAGGCCTGGGTCTCCCATCGGGCTTGCTCTGGTTTCCTTGCGTGCCGACGCACGGGCGAGCACGCTTTGGCGGTTTACGGATCTGCGCTCGGCATCGATGCGATGGATCAGGATTTCCGCACGCTCGATCGACCCGAGCAGGGCCAGGATCGTGCCGCGTTCGGCGGCACGATCCTGGCCCTGCTCGGGT
>NZ_RZOM01000456.1:0-4652 GCF_003999175.1 Mesorhizobium sp. M7A.F.Ca.ET.027.03.2.1
GGCCAGGTCGGAGAACACGGCACCCGCATAGCCCATGGCATTGGTGACGGTGTTGTTCGTCGCGTGGGAAAAACTCGGATCGGCGACATTCCAGGTGGCAAGGCTGGCAACGCCAAAGGCGGCCAGCGCGAACAGGCCGACGCCGACCAGCCGCCCGACCTGACGCCGCGCGAACGCCTGGATGCCGTGCCCCGTATCGGCCAGCGCAAGCGGTGCTGAAGCCCCTGAACGCATGCTCTTCCCCGTCTGTCATGGACTTGCCGGGTGCGTGGCGCATTCCGGCAGATTCGGGCCTCAGACTATCGGTGGGAAGGTTAAGGGCGCATTAACTATAAGAGGTTGAGACGCTCAAACCTCGTTACCACTGGTTGAGCCGCTTGCTGCTCGAAGAATGGCGCCGAGTGTGGGCGAAGGGGGGTCGCCAATTTGGGTAGAGGCATGCAACCCGTCTTCCTTCGCGTGGCGGCACTGGCCTGGGCAGGGCTCAGTTTGCTGCTCGCTTTGCACTGGTTCGTCGAACTCGGCATGGTGGGCTTCCCGGACGGCTATGTGACGACCTTCGCCAGAGCGACCGGTCCGCTGCTGCACATCCTCGCCACAGCCTGCCTCGGACAAGGCCTGTATTTTCTGTTCAGAGGTCTTTTCGGCAAGGGATTTGCAGTGCGAGGCCTCGGCCTGCGGGTTTTGATCGCCGCGGTCCTGACAGTGGCGCCTGTGCTGATCGTCAGGAATTGCCCGCATTCCCGGACATGCAGCAGCGCGTATGAAGCGCTGACGAACACCATGATGGACGACGGCGCCGGCGGATAGAGCTGCCGCCTGCCGAAACAATGGCGGACTGCCGGGCCCGCCATTGGTCGTCTGGAACAAAGATCGGGCCTCGGCCCGACCGGACAAATCAGTTGGCGCCGCCGAGCGCCTGCACATTGGCGCAGAATTCCGCATACGGCTTGCTCATCGCCGCATCCTGGCATTCCTTCTTCATCGCTTCCTGCTTTTCCATCGGCATGGCCATGAAAGCGGTCTTGAAATCCGCCATCGGCTTCATGGTCTTCATGCCGGAATCCGTGAAGAACGGCGCCATGTTGTCGGGCTCATCCAGAGCGCCGGCAAATGCAAAGCCGCTGACCATGGAAAGAGCGAGCGCTCCAAGGCAGATATTCTTGAGGTTCATGAAATGGTTTCCTTCCCTGTTGTTTGGCACGAGCGTCAGAACGACGATCGTCCCCCCAGTTCGGAACCAGAGCGGTCGTTGTTTCCTCAAAAAGCTTGATCACACGAACGTGATTGCGCCAAGGCGGGCATTGCCGGAATGACTTGCCAAAAAAAGAGGCCCGGATGCGATCCGGGCCTCAATGCGTGAACTCCTTTCGGGAGCATCACGACGGGATAGGAATTGCGGGGCGGCCAATGCCGTCCCGCACGGGCTTACGAGTGGTAGGCCGCTTCGCCATGCGAGGTGAGGTCGAGGCCTTCGCGCTCTGCGTCGGCTGTCGGACGCAGGCCGATGATCAGGTCGACGATCTTGTAGAGGATGGCGCTGCCGATGCCCGACCACAGCAGGGTCACCAGGACACCCTTGGCTTGCGCCAGGAGCTGGGTGGCCGTGCCGGCATAGCCGGCAGCAAAGTCGGCCGTCGAATAGTCGACAATGCCGGCGCCACCGAGGGCAGGATTGACCAGGATGCCTGTGCCGAGCGCGCCGATGATGCCGCCGATGCAGTGGACGCCGAAGACATCAAGGCTGTCGTCGTAGTCGAACGTGTTCTTCACCACCGAGACGAAGAAGTAGCAGACGAAGGTGGCGACGATGCCGAGCACGATGGCGCCCATCGGGCCGGCAAAGCCGGCAGCGGGCGTGACGGCGACGAGGCCGGTCACCGCACCCGAAACAGCACCAAGCATGGAGGCTTTGCCGCGCAGCAGCGATTCAAGCACGATCCAGGTGACCGCCGCCGCCGCCGTGGCGACGAAGGTATTGATCATGGCCAGCACCGCATAGGCGTTCGCTTCAAGATTCGAACCGGCGTTGAAGCCAAACCAGCCGACCCACAGCAGCGAAGCACCGACCATGGTCAGCGTCATCGAGTGCGGCGCCATGAGATCCTTCTTGTAGCCGCTGCGCTTGCCGATCATGAGCGCGCCGACGAGGCCGGCAATGCCCGCATTGATGTGAACGACCGTGCCGCCGGCGAAGTCGATGGCGCCGAAGCTGAAGATGAGGCCCGTCGGATCGCTATAAGCGCTCGGGCCGCCCCAGAACCAGACCATATGTGCAATCGGGAAGTAGATGAAAGTGACCCACAGGATGACGAAAAGGATCAAAGCGGAGAATTTGACGCGTTCGGCGAAGGCGCCGACGATCAGAGCCGGCGTGATGCAGGCGAAGGTCATCTGGAAGACGACGAACACCAGTTCAGGAATGGCGACACCCTTGGTAAAGGTTTCCGACAGGGTCGTCACATCGACGCCGGAGAGAAACATCTTGGAAAGGCCGCCGACGAAGGCGTTGCCCGGGGTGAAGGCGAGGCTGTAGCCGTAGAAAACCCAGATGATCATGACCACGCTGGTGATGGTGAAGACCTGCATCAGCACTGACAGCATGTTCTTGCTGCGAACCAGGCCGCCGTAGAAAAGCGCAAGACCGGGAACCGTCATCAACAGCACCAGAACGGTGGAAACCATCATCCACGTGGTGTCGCCCTTGTCGACGGTGAAAGCTGGCGCTGCTGCGGCCGCGGCGGGAGCCGCTTCCTGCGCGAATGCGGCGACCGTGCCCAATGCTCCGAGCGCGAACGAGCCGAGCAGCGCGGAGCGCGCCGCTGACTTCAAGGTGGAAGGAATATTCATTGAACTCTCCATTGGAATACGTGATCGCCGCTCAGAGCGCGTCGGTGTCTGTTTCGCCGGTGCGGATGCGCACCGCCTGATCGATGCCGAAAACGAAGATCTTGCCGTCGCCGATCTGGCCGGTCTTGGCGGCGGCGGAGATGGCCTCGACAGCCTTGTCCACCATGTCGGAACTGACGGCGACTTCGATCTTGATCTTCGGCAGGAAGCTGACCGCGTATTCCGCCCCGCGATAGATCTCCGTATGCCCTTTCTGACGCCCGTAGCCTTTGACTTCGGTGACGGTCAGGCCCTGGATGCCGACGGCGGTAAGCGCTTCGCGTACCTCGTCGAGCTTGAACGGCTTGATGATTGCCATCACAATTTTCATAAGGTTTCACCCTTCGCTGTTGCGGTCCCCCGCGTTTGCACACCTTCACCGATCCTAAAAAGCCGGAGAGTGCCCACGAGGATTCAAGCTCCGTGCCAAGTGCCGAAGCAGGGTGTTAACCCGTTGTAAACAAAGAGATTAGAGAGCACACCGACGCAACCTGCCCACAGCTGCAGCGATGCATCTGCCTAAAACTTAGGCAATTTTTGAAAAATGCCTACTCTGCAGGCGATCGCTTGAGCCGGATCAGCCCTTCCTGCGCAACCGAGGCGATCAGCGTGCCGTCGCGGGCAAACAGCGACCCGCGTGTAAAGCCGCGCGACCCCTGTGTCGACGGGCTGTCCTGCGTGTAGAGCATCCAGTCGTCGAGCGCATGGCTGCGATGGAACCACATGGCGTGGTCAATGCTCGCCGCCTGGATATCGCGATCGAAAATGGCGCGGCCATGCGCAAAGGTCGATGTGTCGAGCAGCGTCATGTCGGAAAGATAGGCGAGCACCGCCGCCTGGATGGCGCGGTCCGCCGGCACCGGACCTGTGGTGCGGATCCAGATATTCTGCTTCGGCTCCAGCTTTTCGCGGCTGGTGTAATGCTTCAGCATCACCGGCTTCATCTCGATCGGCCGGTCGCGCTCCCAGTAGCGTTTGATGCCATCGGGCACCGCCTCGGCGAATTTGCCCAGCAATTCGCGTTGCGACAGCAATGTGTCCGGCCCCGGAACGTCCTGCGGCATCGGCACCTGGTGCTCGAGACCGACCTCGTCCTGCTGGAACGAGGCTTCGAGCGAAAAGATCGCCTGGCCGTGCTGGACCGCCACCACGCGCCGCGTGGTGAAGGAGCCGCCGTCGCGAATACGGTCGACCTCGTAGACGATCGGCACCTTGGTGTCGCCGGGCCGCATGAAATAGCCGTGCAGCGAATGCACGTGCCGATCGGGATCCACTGTCCGCTGCGCCGCCACCAGCGCCTGGGCGATGGTCTGGCCGCCGAACACGCGCTGCCAGTCGAGCAAGGGGCTGCGACCACGATACAGATTGTGTTCCAGCTTCTCGAGGTCGAGAATGCCGAGAAGCTCGTCCATGGCTGCCGTCATATTTCGCGCCCTCGCCGCAGAAGTGTTATGGCGGTTTCCGACAGGACGGACAGGCAGTCAAGGGTGCAGGACCCGGCCGGCGCGCAGGAGCGAAGATGATGGAACGCAAGGCGGACACGAAAACCGGGCCAAACGCGAAAACAGTATCTGGGCTCGATGTCCTGGTCGCCGGCGCCGGCTACGTCGGCCTGGCCGCCGCCGTGTCGCTGAAGCAGGCGCGACCGGGTCTCGCCATCGCTCTCGTCGATGCCGCACCTGCTGGCGCCTGGCAAAGGGATGGCCGCGCCTCGGCCATCGCCGCCGAGGCGCGGCCATCCCTTTGCAAGGCGCCAGCAGGTG
>NZ_RZOM01000457.1:0-4650 GCF_003999175.1 Mesorhizobium sp. M7A.F.Ca.ET.027.03.2.1
GTCCATGGTGCCGAGCATGAAGTAGATGTCGTCCTCCAGCCGCTCGTCGACATAGGCGATGGGTGAGCCGCAAATGCCGCAGAACGAGCGCGTCACCGGGCCGTTCTCGAACATCTTCAGCGCCTTGCCGGTGAACGCGACCTGATCGACCAGGAAGCCGACAAAGGCCGACACCGGCGCGCCGCTGGCCCGCCGGCAGTCGCCGCAATGGCAATAGCTGACGTGGTGCGGTTCGGCCAAGGCCTCGAACCGCACGGCGCCGCAACGGCAGCCGCCGGTGTGCGGCGCTGTCATGCGCTCAGGCCCCCGAACAAGGTCGGCATGTCGAGCGGCCTGAAACCGTAATGCGACAGCCAGCGCACGTCCGCGTCGAAGAAGGCGCGCAGGTCCGGCATACCGTATTTCAGCATGGCGATGCGGTCGATGCCCATGCCCCAGGCAAAGCCCTGATATTCGTCCGGATCGAGCCCGCCATGGCGCAGCACATTGGGGTGCACCATGCCGCAGCCAAGGATCTCCATCCAGTCCGAGCCTTCGCCGAAGCGCACTTCGCCCGGCCTTGAGCGGTCGCACTGGATGTCGACCTCGAGGCTCGGCTCGGTGAACGGGAAGAAGGACGGCCGGAAGCGCATTTTCACCTGCGGCACCTCGAAGAAGGCCTTGCAGAACTCCTCCAGCACCCACTTCATGTTGGCGACGTTCGCCGTCTTGTCGATCACCAGCCCCTCGACCTGATGGAACATCGGCGAATGGGTGGCGTCGGAATCCTGCCGGTAGGTTTTTCCAGGAATGACGATGCGGATCGGCGGCTTCTTCGTCTCCATGGTGCGGATCTGCACCGGCGAGGTGTGCGTGCGCAAAAGCTTGCGCTCGCCCTTCTCGTCCGGCTGGAAGAAAAAGGTGTCGTGCATCTCGCGCGCCGGATGGCCTTCGGGGAAATTCAGCGCGGTGAAATTGTAATAGTCGGTCTCGACGTCAGGCCCTTCGGCGATGGAGAAACCGAGATCGCCGAAGATCGCCGCGATCTCGTCGATGACCTGGCTGATCGGATGGATGCGGCCGCGCTCGGCCGGCGACTGCCGCACCGGCAGCGTCACATCGACCCTTTCGGCGGCCAGGCGGGCGGTGATCGCCACATCCTTCAACTCGGCCTTGCGCGCCGTCAACGCATCGGTGACGCGGTTCTTGAGCCCGTTGATGGCGGGGCCTTTGACCTGCCGCTCCTCGGCGGTCATGGCGCCAAGTGTCTTCAGCATCTCGGACACGGTGCCCTTCTTGCCGAAGGCAGCGATGCGCACGGCCTCGATGGCCGGCTCATCGGCGGCCGATGCGATGTCGGCCAGAAGTGAATCTTCCAGGGCTTCAAGATTTCCAGCAGTGGCGTTCACGGCGAAGCTCTCTCGATCGGGCGACCACCATTACCGGGCGTGTCACCATTTTGGTTTACATCAGACATAAGAAAAACCCGCGCCAGCCGTGCCAGCGCGGGTTCCCCAAATCAGAATGTCGAATGCTTGGGAAGCGCTGGTCTTAGGCGACAGCGCTTTCAAAAGCGTTCGGCGTGGTGTTCTTCAGATATTCGAGCGCCACCTTGGCCTTGGCGACCAGGGCTGCGAAAGCCTGCGGCTCGTGGATGGCCATATCCGACAGGATCTTGCGGTCGATCTCGATGCCCGACTTGTTGAGGCCGTCGATGAAGCGGCCATAGGTCAGGCCATGCTCGTGCGTCGCGGCGTTGATGCGCTGGATCCACAAAGCGCGGAACGAGCGCTTGCGGTTCTTGCGGTCGCGATACGCGTACTGCATCGACTTTTCCACCGCCTGCTTGGCGATGCGGATGGTGTTCTTGCGGCGGCCGTAGAAGCCTTTCGCGGCTTTCAGGACCTTCTTGTGCTTGGCGTGCGAAGTGACGCCTCTTTTTACGCGTGCCATGTCATGATCTCCTTAAAAGCAATTCCAGGAAAAGTGCCTTGCGGTTTTCCGTTCGGAATTGCGTAAAACAAATGCGTGTCCGAGCCGAATGCCTTAGAGGCCGTTCGGCAGAAAATTCTTGATGACCTTCTTGCCATCCGGTTCAGCCAGAACCATCGTGCCGCGGGCATTTCGAATGAACTTGTTGGAACGCTTGATCATGCCGTGACGCTTGCCGGCCGCAGCCGACAGGACTTTACCCGTACCTGTGATCTTGAACCGCTTTTTGGCGGCGGACTTGGTCTTCATCTTGGGCATTTTGCTACTCCGTCTCGTTGGCGCACTATCGCGCTTCTTGTTCGCTTCGGGCCGACCAAAGCCCGAAAAGCAAATGAAACCGCCACGGCATGCCCTGCCGGGCGGTTTTCTTGAACGGCGGTCCTATACGTCAAAGACGGCGGCTGTGCAACACCTCAGGATTGCGCGAAGCGTTGAGGTGCTCATGACCCTCTCCATACAAAATTAATTCTGCCTATCGACTCACCGGGAATCTTCAGGGGAGTTATACCGCCCCCGGCCGCAAGGAATTTCTCGCGCGGCCAACTAAGCCAGGGCAGGATCGGTTCAACCTTCCCAGATGCCGTTTTTTCATCGGTAATTTCGAGCACAACGCGCACTAGAGAAATGCCAGGACCAAACGTTGCCGAAAGATTGCGCGGATCCACCTTGCGTATCGTTTTCGGATTGTTGGTATCTGTGAAGGTGACGAGCACCGGATAACGGTCGCGAGGCACGTCCTTTGTGCCCCGAAAATGCATGATAGCGGGCAAAAGCCCCTCGTAGTCGCCGCGACTGTAGCCCAGTTCATCATGGAGAGTGTACTGGGCAATGTATTTGGTCTCTTCGCCGATCAACGCGAAGAGCTTGCCTCTCTGCCCGAGATCGACCACCGTTGCCTCGCCTTTGTAGCCTGACGGGTAGACGTCAAACGCATTGGCTTCCTGCCACCAGACATGAGACACGGCCGAACCGGAAACGATCTTGCCGTCGACCAGCACGTCGACCGTCAGCTTCTGGTTCCATTCCCATACGTCGGCGAAGAGGCCGCAAGAGGTGAGGAACAGCGCACAGACAAGGGCCAGTATACGCAGTAGAGGCCGAGCACACCTGACGGCGCATCCATACCCGAAGACATCCGCTGATATGGCAATGCCGCGCCCGGCGTTCGACACCATGATTTTCCCCGCCGCTTTATGCGTTCACGGCGATTATCGCTACACGATCTCGGAAACCAATTTGTTAAGATATCGAAGGCCGCGACCTGCAGAGTGGCACTAGCTGCCGGCTTATCAACGTCTAGGGCAGCGTGAACCAGACCGGCAACATGCCCGACTGCTGGGCGCCGTCGATCAATTCGAAAGCCGGCAGCGCGATGAGGAACACCAGGCCGTCGAGCAGCGTGGTCAACAGCAGGCGCGGTTTGAAGCTGCCCGTATCGCCCTCCTGGTAGAGCGACAATTTCGGGAAGAAGCGCGGCACCCGCGCCAGATAGGCCTGGTATGGGGCGCCGAGGGCTTCCTTGAGGAATTTCTCCTCGCGCAGGATGACGATGTGGAAGGCGCCCGCGCACAAAAGCCCGAAGAGAATGATGCCGGAGAACGAACCGATCTGCGCGCCCACGCCAGCCGCAGCCACGGTCGAGAACACATAGAGCGGGTTGCGGGTGATCGAGTAAGGCCCGCCGGTCACCACTTCGGAGGATTTGCGCCCGCCTATGTAGAGCGTCGCCCAGAGGCGCCCGACGATGCCGAGGAAAATCAGCAGCACGCCGAACATCTCGATCGACTCATGCACCGGTGTGTCGGGCGGAAACGTCGATTGGCCAAATAGCAGCGCTGCAAACAGCACGGCCACGAGCCCGGCGAGCACCATCCTGCGCGTATGCTGGTAGTTACCCAGCCCGTATTTGAGTTCTTTGTCCAAGGTTGAAATCCGATCGTCGAAGAGCCCAATGCATGTCGCCCAAAAGTGGCCCCGGTTTTGGGAGGAGGCGGTCGCAGCTTTGGCCCAAGAAATAAGGCGTCCCGCCGATCGCCGGGACGCCTTGATATGTGATTCAGGCGGATTTAAGCGCGACAACCAAGCCTGACGTCATCGTGATCCAAGGTGCGTTCAGTACACCTTAGCGCGGCGACAGCACCATCATCATCTGGCGGCCTTCGAGCTTCGGTTCCGCCTCGACCTTGGCTATGGTCGCCACTTCCTCGCGGACCTTGTTCAGAAGCTGCATGCCAAGTTCCATATGCGCCATCTCGCGGCCACGGAAGCGCAGCGTCAGCTTGACCTTGTCGCCTTCCTCGAAGAAGCGGCGAACCGCCTTCATCTTGGTCTCGTAGTCATGGCTGTCGATGTTCGGGCGCATCTTGATCTCCTTGATCTCGATGACCTTCTGGTTCTTACGCGCCTCGGCCGCCTTCTTCTGGTTGGCGTATTTCAACTTGCCGAGATCGAGGATCTTGACGACGGGGGGTACCGCGTTGGGCGATATCTCGACGAGATCGAGCCCAGCCTCTTCGGCGAGCAGCAATGCGTCGTTGATGGAAACATCGCCGCGGTTCTGGCCTTCGGCGTCGATAAGCTGGACCCGGGGAACCCGGATGTCACGGTTGGAGCGCGGGCCATCCTTGGTCGGCGCCGCTGCTTTGAAAGGTCTGCGAATGGTCGTGGTCTCCTTGGCCG
>NZ_RZOM01000458.1:0-4627 GCF_003999175.1 Mesorhizobium sp. M7A.F.Ca.ET.027.03.2.1
GACCAGGATGGTGCCGACGATGACGTTGCGTACGCCGCCCTGGCCACCGGAGAGGCCGATGCCGCCCAGCACGACCACCAGCAGCACGTCGTAGATCAGGCTGGAATTGTAGAGGCGCGTGTCGATGCCGGTGACCAGTCCCAGCATGATGATGCCGGCGGTATAGGCAATGAGGGCGCTGATGACATATTGCGTCACGATGATCGGGCGCGTCGGTAGCCCGGAGGTGCGGGCCGCGTTCGGGTTGTCGCCAGTGGCATAGACCAGCCGGCCGAAGCGGGTCTTCCTCAGGAAGAAGCCCATGAGCGCGGCCACCACCGCGAAGATGATCACCGACATCGGGATGCCAAGGACGGTTCCGTTGCCGACGAATTTCAGCCAGCCGATACCGGAGGGGGCATAGAGCACGTCGGACGCAAAGACGATGCGGCCAGAGCCGTATACCGAGGACGCGATGGCAAGGGTGGCGAAGATCGGCGGAATTTCGGCCACCGCCACCATGACGCCGGTGAACAGGCCGATGGCCGCGACCAGGATGGCGCCGAAGACGACGGCCAGCGTGAAGTCGACGCCCCAGGTGGAGATCCAAATGCTGAAGGCGACGCCGACCACCATCACCGCCACCATGGTCAGGTCGATGCCGCGCCCGACGACGATGAACCCCATGCCGACGGCCAGCGTGCCGAGGATCGAGACATTCTTGAGAATGGCAAGGATGTTGCCCTGGCTCAGGAAATTGTTGAGCGTCGCCGAGAACACCAGGAACAGGACGGCCGAGATCGCGCCGACGACGAGTTCCTGGGACATTTTGTTGATGCCCAAGCGCGCGGTGTCGGATTTGCCCGAACCAGCCAAGTCAGTTCCTCCCTCGCTGCCGGTTTGAACCAGCGGCGTGCCAAAGCGGCCTTGCCCCAGGAGCTTTGCCGCGACGACGGTTCCTCCACAGCCCTAAGCCGGCTGCTTGCGTAAAGACCATCGCGACTCAGGGCGGCAGGGGCAATTTCGATTTTCTGATGCGCTGTGCAGTTCGTCAGTGCGGAGAAAGAGGATGAGGAATCGTCGGTTGTGTCCTCTGCCGGATTTCACCTGCCGCAAAGCTCTGCCCGATGCCGGTAGCGTGCCGCGATCCCGTGACGGTACTTTCTTGAGTGACGGGAGTGTCAAGCCAGCCAGTCAAGCGGGCTCTACTTTCCCCAAGTTCCGTCCTATAGGCCGTTTCCCTCGATCATCGCAATCAGGCAATCGCCAGCTTGTGTGCCGCTGATTCCCAGATCCCGCACGCTGTTCATGTGGTTTCGGTCATTCAGGCGGAGGTCGCAGACAAGGTGCCCCTGCGCGTGCAAGCGCTTTCCGAAGTCGGCGGCCTGCTGGTGAAAAGGTGACGTTTCCTGATCTCCCACGAGAATGGTCGCTGCCGTCTCCGGGGCATGCCACCGCGTCATTGGGGTGAAGGCAGCTGCCTCCTCATCGGTGATTCCGATTAGCGGCTGGAGGAAGGACGTCTGAAGGGGCTTGAGGTCGTAAAGGCCGCCCAGCAGCAACGCCGCATGTATGCGTGATGGCATTGGCGTCTTTTCGAACAGGAATGTGGCCAGGTGCGCACCCGCCGAATGACCACTTACGCTTAGCCGGGCAGGGTCGCCGCCATGGGCGGCTATATTGTCCAGCACCCATTGTTTGGCACGCCGGATCTGGTCGACGATTGCCGCCATCCTGACTTCAGGCATCAGCGCATAGTCGACGATGACCGCGATCGCCCCAGCTTCGGTGACTGTGTTCGCTACATAAGAATAGTCGCTTCTGGAGAACATGCGCCAGTAGCCACCATGGATGAAGATGTGCACGGGAAGATCCCTGCGCGCGCCAGACGGAAAGAACAGGTCCAACCTTTCGGCCTCGCCCTCGCCATAGGCGATATCAGCCGACATCGGCAGGGTCGCCCGGGTTTCGGCGCTGCGCGTCACTATGTCGGCCACGATATCGTCAAAATCGGGCACATGGTCGCGCGTGCGAAAAGCATCCTTTGACATGACTGCCGGTTCAGAAGGTGACGGCAATATATTTAGCCTCCATGAACTCGGCGATGCCGTGATGCTGGCCGCCTTCGCGGCCAAGGCCGCTCTGCTTGACGCCTCCGAATGGTGCGGCCGGATCCGACATCAGTCCCCGGTTGAGGCCGATCATGCCGGCCTCGATCCCCGACGCCACCCGCATGCCGCGCCCAACATCGCGTGTGTATATATAAGCGGCCAGGCCATATTCCGTGTTGTTAGCATGTGCGATCGCCTCGGCCTCGGTGTCGAAGCGCGTGATGGGTGCCACCGGGCCGAAAATCTCCTCGTGCGCCATCTCCGCATCGGGCGGCACATCGGACAGCACTGTGGGCGGATAGAAGAATCCTTCTTCCTCCGAAATTGACCCGCCGCAAAGCACCTTGGCCCCCCGGCCCACGGCGTCCTTGACCAGGCGGTCGATCTTGTCGACAGCCTTTCTGGTGATCATCGGCCCGCATTCTGTGTCTGCATTCGGTCCCGCTCCCACCTTAAGTGCCGCCATGCGCTTGCGGAGCCCGTCGGCAAAAGCATCACAAATTCCCGATTGTACATAGAGGCGATTGGCGGCGGTGCAGGCTTCGCCGGCGTTGCGCATCTTGGCGATCATCGCGCCGTCGAGGGCGGCGTCGAGTTCGGCATCGTCGAAGACGACAAACGGGGCATTGCCGCCGAGTTCCATCGAACAGGAAATGACATGCTTTGAAGCCTCGCCGAGCAAGGTTCGGCCGACACCCGTCGACCCCGTGAAGGACAGCTTCCTGACGCGCGGATCGGCGAGCATGGCCGAAGTCAGCGGCCCGGGACTGGTCGTGGTCAGCACGTTGACGACACCGGCAGGCACGCCGGCTTCGCTGTAGAGTGCCGCCAGCGCATAGGCCGTCAGCGGTGTTTCACTTGCCGGCTTCAGGACGACAGTGCAGCCTGCCGCCAGCGCCGGCGCGATCTTGCGGGTCGCCATAGCGGCCGGAAAATTCCACGGTGTGATCAGCACGCAAATTCCGATCGGCTCATAATCCACCACGATGCGATTGCTGCCGGAGGGCGCGGTGCCGAACTCGCCGGTGATACGGACCGCTTCCTCAGCATTCCAACGGAAGAACTCGGCGGCGTACGCCACTTCGCCGCGCGCGTCGCGCAGCGCCTTGCCGTTCTCCAGGGAGATCAGCATGGCAAGCGTTTCGGAGCGTTCGACCATGAGTTCAAAACAGCGCCGAAGGATTTCCGAGCGTTTGCGCGGCGCCGTCTCCCGCCATCCTTTGGCCGCCTTGGCCGCGGCTTCGACGGCGGCGGTCGCGTCCTCGACTGTCGCATCGGGAACCGCCGCGATCACCGCCCCGGAGGAGGGATCGACGACATCGATGAGCCGACCGTCGGAGGACGGTCGCCAAGTGCCGTCAATGTAGAGCCCGTGCGAAAAACCGCGCACGTCATAGCCGTCCTGGTCGAGTTGCTGAGCGTTCAAGTTCATCGCTTTGTTCCGTTTTTCACATAACGCAGGCGGCGAGGTCGCCGTCATGGGCAGCCTGGACGAGGCGTCGCATCGTGCCGAGATCGAAGGCACGCGGATTGTTCTTGATCAGGCGGTCGATGCCGAGCGCTTGCTCGGCTGTCCAGTCAAGCTTATCGGCGGGGAGGCCTAAATCCGCCAGTGTCGGCGTAATACCGATCGCCGCGAACAATCGCCTGATCTCCTCGATTGTGGCGGCTGCCATCTCGGCGGCGGTTCTGGCCTTGGTCTCCAAGCCAAGTGCCGCGCCGATCTCTGCCATCTCGTGAGCGGCGACGCGGCTGTTATAGGTCATCACGTAAGGCATCATTGTCGCCACGCCCAAACCATGGGCGGTGTGGGTGAGGGCGCCTGCCGGATATTGCACGGCATGTGCCGCCGCCGTGCCGGCGGTGCCGAACGCGCAGCCCGCCGCCAGAGCGCCCATCATGACATCGGCGCGCGCGTCGGCATCGGTGCCGTCGCTGCAGGCTTTCTCCAGGCTCCTGCCAAGCAGTTTTATCGCGAGCAACGCGAAATGGTCGGTCAGCGCAGTCTTGCCGATGAAGACATGCTGTTGCGGCAGATTGGGGTCTTCACCGCGCCGCATGGCGGTGAAGGCCTCGATCGCATGGGTCAGCGCGTCAGCGCCGGCGATCGCGGTCAGGCCGGGGGGGCAGGTCATAGTCAGTTCGGGATCGCACAGAGCTACTGCGGCGATAAGGTGAGGGCTCGATATGCCGACCTTGAGCGTCCGGTCCGGGTCGGAAATCACCGCGACCGGCGTCACCTCGGAGCCGGTGCCGGCCGTGGTAGGCACGGCGATCAGCGGCAGTGTCGGACCCGGCACCTTGAACTCCCCGTAATAGTCCTGGAGCTTGCCGCCATGGCTGAGAAGCAGCGTGGTGCATTTGGCGAAATCGAGACAGCTGCCGCCGCCGATTCCGATCACCATGTCCGGCCTGAACCCCTTCGCTTCCTCGACACAGATGCCGACCGTGTCGCGTGGCACGTCGGGCAGAACGCGGTCATGCACAAGGACTTCGATCGAGGCTGACTGAAGGGACTTGATGATGTCGGCGAATAC
>NZ_RZOM01000459.1:0-4624 GCF_003999175.1 Mesorhizobium sp. M7A.F.Ca.ET.027.03.2.1
GAAAAGCGGCGCGATCCAGTTCGAACCGCCGATTCCGCCGCCGGTGCGGGCGACGAATTCATTCATCGCTGCATCGCGGGCGGTCTGGTCTTCCAGCAGGCGGAGCGCCGCCAGCGCGACCGTCTTGGACGCGCAGATGACCATCGGATCGATCGTCGCCGAAATGCCGCCCAGCGCATTCATCACCCATGCCGGATAGGGGTAGCCGGTCTCCGAACGCAGCGCCGGGCGAGCGACATAGAAGCGCGCCGTCGGCGTATGCCAGCTCATGTCGGTGTAATCGTCGGAGGTCGAGTTGACCTGAGAGGGCGGCAGATCGCGGCGCAGGATCGCTTCCGCCGCCTGCGGCTCGATCAAGCGCTCGAGTTCTTCGATGAACGGCTCGTCGCTCGCCATGCGCCCGGCATTGACCTGTATTTCGCGGGCAACTGCCTTGGCGTCCTCGTCCCAGCGCGGCGGCCCAGCCGTCGACAGCGCTTCATAGGCGATTTCGGCCATGGCATGATTGGCAAGTCCCGGTCGTGACTTCGACACCCAATGCCGCTCATGGCGGCAGCCGCTCATGCCGGCAGCGGCCTCGGCATTGCGGTCGAGCACCGTGGTGACCTGCTCGGCCATGGCAAGCGTCGGCACGCGGATCATGTACTGGATCTCGGCCAGCCCCGCCGGCAAATTGTCGGCGGTTGCTTGCCCCGCCGTCAGGATCGCTTCGCTGATCGACCAGCCGCCCTGGTGCGGCAGCATGGAATCGCGCAGAGCCTTGGAGGCCATGTACATCATCATCAATGCGTCGTTGGCGCCGGGGGCGCGCGCCGCCGAATGTGCTTGCGGAATGGGTGCAGCACCCGCAGCCAGCTGCCAGCGCTCCGGTTGGTCGCAGATGAAGCGATAGATCATCGCGTAGGCCGCGCCGCAATGCGTGTCCCAGCGCGCCGTGTTGCAGAGCGGCAGCATGTAGAACGGATGAAAGGAGATCATACCGGCAAGGCCGTCATAATAGCCCTTGGCGGCATGGATCGGCTTTGACCCGCGCACCTTTTCCGCCGGCTCGCCGGTGAAGCGCAGCGTGCCTGATATGCCGTGGCGCTGCATCGCCGCCTTGGTCGCCAGCAGCCCGCCGAGGCTCGAAATCCCGAGGCCGGAATGCGGGTCGGTGTGGCCGCCGGCCTGGTTGCCAAGTCCCCGGCGCGGACGCTCGACCGTAGCGGCATCCTGGCAATTGCCCGGCACCGCGTCGTATTCGGCGTACATGCCGATGATCGGGCCGGGGCCGTTGGTCCAATGCGCGCAGAAGGCGGTCGGCATGCCGGCGGAGCCTTCTTCGACGGAAAAGCCTTCGAGTTTCAGCCGCTCGACATACCAGGCGGCTGATTGATACTCCCGCCACGCGGTCTCGCCGTAATCGAAGATGGTGCGTGTCCACGCGGACAACAACGGCTGGATGCCTTCGAGACAGGCAAGGGCGGTTGCTTGCGCCGAGGTGGCCACCGGTTTCTCCATGGCATGAGAAGAAAGCAGTGAAGCGGGTCGCTAAAAAGTGATATGTTTTCCCGGTTCGTGCAAATTCGGTTCACCTGAGGTTCCTTGCGTATACCATCGACACAAGCGCTGCGCGCGCTCGACAGCTTCGCCCGGCACGGCAGCGTCTGGCGCGCCGCCGACGAGTTGCACCTGACCCGCAGCGCTGTTAGCCATCAGCTTCGCCTGCTGGAGCGCGACCTCGGCTTCGACCTGCTCGAACGCATCGGCAAGGGCGTGGCGCTGACGCCGCGCGGCCAGCGCTACGCCAGCGATGTGCGCAAGGCGCTCACCGTTCTGGGCGACGCGGTGACGCGCGATGCCGGCACCGGAGTCGGCGGCTCGTTCGCCGTCAGTTGCACGCCCGGCTTCGCCTCGCTGTTCCTGTGCACCCATATCGGCGAGTTCCGGCAGATGTATCCTGACGTGGCGCTGCGCATCCTGACGCCGCGCCGGCTCGACGATGTCAGCAATGCCGATGCCGATGCCTTCATTGCGTTTGGTGTCGGCAATTGGCCGAACCGGGCGGTCGAGCCGCTCTGTGAAATCTCGTTCACGCCGCTCTGCAGCCCGACACTGCTCAACAAGGTCGGTGGTTTTTCCCGGCCGTCGGACGTGCTGCGCGCCAACCTGCTGCATCTCGATGACACCGAGGATTGGGCGCGCTGGCTGGCGCTGTCCAAGGTGGAAAACCCCGACATTGAGGGCGGCATCTTCTTTTCGGACATGAACCTCGTCTTTTCGGCGGCGATTGCCGGCCAGGGCATCGCCATGGGCGACGAACTGACCAGCCGGCGGGCGCTGAGCGAGGGCCGGCTGGTCAGGCCGTTCGACATAGCGATCAAGTCGCCGCGTTCCTATTTCCTGGTCTCCGAACACGCCAAGGCTTCGCATCCGGTGCTGGAAGCGTTCGCAGGATGGCTGCGGTCGAAACTCCAGGAGAACCGCATTCTGCCGTATTGAGGGCAGGTGGCGACATCTCGCCATAGATGAATGGAATTTGCCGATCACGCGAAAACTATTCGGTTGCGGTGAGCCGGCACCCTGCCTACGATTTCGACAAGCGTTAGGGAAAGGGCAGTATGCAGCAACCCGGCCGTGCCGCAGAGATCAAGGCAATCGGGATCGGCAAGAGCTTCGGCTCATTCCGTGCGCTGGACAATCTGTCGCTCGATATCGGCCGTGGCGAGTTCCTGACCCTGCTCGGGCCGTCCGGTTCGGGCAAGACCACCTTCCTGATGATCCTTGCCGGCTTCGTGCAGCCGACCGAAGGCAAGCTGTTCAGCGACGGCGTCGACATCACCGACCGGCCGGCCGAGCAACGTGCCGCCGGCATGGTGTTCCAGGGCTACGCGCTGTTCCCGCATATGAGCGTCGAAGCCAACATCGCCTTCCCACTCAAGGTGCGCAAGAAATCGGCCGCCGACATCAAGCGCCGCGTCGGCGAGATGATCGAGCGCGTCGGCCTCAAGGGCCACGAGAAAAAACTGCCGGCGCAATTGTCAGGCGGTCAGCAGCAGCGTGTGGCGCTGGCCCGCGCGCTGGTGTTCGAACCGGGCGTGCTGTTGCTCGACGAACCGTTTTCCGCGCTCGACAAGGGCCTGCGCGGCCAGATGCAGGCCGAGATGAAGCGGCTGCACCAGGAGACCGGGACCACCTTCGTCTTCGTCACCCACGACCAGAGCGAGGCGCTGGCGCTGTCGTCACGCGTTGCCATCTTCAACCACGGCAAATTGCTGCAGGTTGGAGCGCCCGACGAGGTCTACGAACGGCCGGACAACCGCTTCGTCGCCGAGTTCCTCGGCGAGATCAACATGCTGCCGCTGAAGGGGGTCAAGCCTGCCGGCAATGGCTCGACCGGCCTGTGCGAGGACCGCGCGGTCAGCATGGGCTGCAAGGCCGAACTCGTGCGCGGGGATGCCATCCTGGCGATCCGGCCCGAATACATGTCGATATCGAGCGAGGCGGCAGATGGTGAGAATGGGATCGCCGCTACCGCCACCAACTCCACCTATCTGGGTGCTGCAACGCGGCTCGACCTGACGACGCGGCAAGGCGCCAAGGTCACGGTCTCGGTGCCCAACGAGGTGGCTGCCGCGGCGCTGAGCAAGGGCAACTCCGTCTGGCTCACCTGGCCGGCGGAAAAGGGTTTCCTCCTTCCGCATGGAGGACAATGACAAACGGTGGAGCGAAACATCGCAGCACCGCTTTCGGGCACTATCAACAACAAAAAAGGGGAACTGACATGACACATGATACCAAGAAACAAGCCATCGAGAGCCTGTCCGCCAGGGCAGGTCGCGGCGAGATTTCGCGCCGGCAGTTCACGCAGCTGGCGGCACTCGTGCTGGCCGGCACGCCGATGCTGCTGCGCTCGACAGGTGCCTTTGCGCAGGCCAAGGAACTGGTGCTGGTCAACTGGGGTGGCGATGCCATCACCGCCTACGATGCCGCCTATGGCCAGGCCTTCACCAAGGACACCGGCATCACCGTCAAGATGGACGGTTCGGGTCCGACCGAAGGCGCCATCGCCGCGCAGTTCAAGAGCGGCGCGCCGACCTGGGATCTCGTCGACGTAGACCCGTTCTCAGCCATCACGCTCGGCGCCCAAGGGGCTCTCGAGCCGATCGATTACAACATCGTCGACAAGAAGAAGATGCGGCCCGGCTTTGGTTGGGAATACGCCGCCTCGACCTATTTCTTCTCCTATGTCATCGCCTATGATTCCGAGAAGTACGGCAAGGACGCGCCGACCGGCATGGCCGATTTCTTCGACGTGAAGAAATTCCCCGGCAAGCGCTCGCTCTACAAATGGGGCGTGTCGAGCTGGGAAGCAGCCCTGCTGGCCGACGGCATCGCGCCTGCGTCGCTCTACCCGCTCGATCTCAAGCGCGCCCATGACAAGATCGCCGCCTTCAAGGAAAACGTCGTTGCCTATTGGGGTGGCGGCGCCGAAAGCCAGAGCGTGCTGCTCAATGGCGAGGCCTCGATGGCAATCGTCTGGTCGACCCGTGCATCACTGATCGAGCAGGATTCCGGCGGCAAGATCAAGTTCATCTGGGACCAGGGCCTGATCTCGCCTGGCGCGCTGGCCGTGCTCAAGAAC
>NZ_RZOM01000045.1:0-12604 GCF_003999175.1 Mesorhizobium sp. M7A.F.Ca.ET.027.03.2.1
CAGAAAGCCGACCCAACCGATCAGCGGTTTGCTGTAGGTCCACAAATCCACTCTGAACCAGCGGATGACCGCGACCAGGGCCAGCGCCAGGCCCGCATAGCGGTAGGTGTCGGCCTCGCGCCACACCGCGGAGACCAAAGCGAGAACGGCGAGTGCCGCAAGCAACAGAAGCAAGGTGTGGCGCGGCGCGTTGTCCTTGGCATCATCCAGGGCATTTCGCGGCAGAGGGGGCGGCAGCAGGACGTGATGCAGGCGGCGCAGTTCGTCGCTGGCCCGTAACACCCCGGCACGTAGCCGGCTCGGCCCGCCCAGTCTTGCGGATTTGTAGCTTCCCGAGGGACCGGCTATGCCCGAGACCCCACTGCTGGCGGCGAAGCCAAGCACGTTTTGGCGGACCGAATAGACTTTCAGGCCGGTATCCCAAAAGCGCTCGAGCGCGACGTCCCATGGCATTTTCATTACGGCGAGCGCCGACAACAGACCCTGCGCGCCCTCTCGCGTCACCAGATAGGCGGCGGCCGAGCCTTGCGGGCCATGCAGCGCACGACCGATCTCGTCGCCTTCCGCCGTCTCGACCGCGCGCATGAAGAAGCTCATGCGATGGTTGGTCAGCTTGATGACATCGAAATCCGGCACCGCCGCGATGATGGCCTCGATGCGCCGCATGGTGTTTTCGCTGAAGAGGACGTCGTCCTCGACAATCAGGCCATGGGCGCTGCCACCGGCCAGGAACGTTTCCAGCGCCCGGATATGGCTGCGGTAACAGGCATATTCGCCCGAAAGGATGTCGCGCCCGCTCAGCTTGCGCGCGGCTGGAAGATCGATCTCCGTCCAGTCTTTTTCAGCAAGCGCCTGACCGTCGACGGCGGCAATGCGCTGCAAGGTCAGGCCGGCCGCCTCGGCGCTGGCGAGCAATTCGCTCCAGCGCTGGGTCTCGCGATCGAGGTTGATGGCGAAGATAGGGAGGTTCATTGAAGTTCCATGTTGAGCCGCCACCCACCTGGCCGACCTATGTATGGAAAGAAGGAGATGTTCAAGGCGACACTTTACAGATCATGTGCAAATGCTGACCCGATTTGCCGCGATGGCGTTGGCTCATCTGGATTTATGAAACAGTCGAATTATTAGCTGATCGGCTTCATGGAAGGTCGCAAAGGTACCCTCGGGTCCCATGTGTCAGGAACGGACCTTCGCGGGATGGCTGGGGCGCCAGGATTCGAACCTGGGAATGTCGGTACCAAAAACCGATGCCTTACCACTTGGCGACGCCCCAATTGCCGTCAGAGTCGCTTGTGCGGCGCGTTATTAGCAGAGCAGCCAAAAAGCACAATCCTTATGAGTGACGGTTGGAACGCTCGAATTGGGCAGGCAACGCAGCGCTGGCAAATGATATGCAGCGGGCTATTCGGACCACGCCGCCATCTCGTTTCCGGCTGGATCGACGAAGTGGAAGCGCCGGCCGCCGGGGAACGGGAAGATCGGTTTGACGATCGTGCCGCCGGCGCTTTCGACAGCGTCGAGGGTTTGCTCCAGATCCCTGCTGTAGAGCACGGGCAGCGGCTTTGATGGCGCTTCCGCGGCATCTGCCTGGAAGCCTCCGTCCAGGCCTTCGGCAAAGGCCGAATAGGTCGGCCCATAATCGGTGAACGACCAGGCAAAGGCGGTACTGTAAAAAGCCTTCAGCCGGTCCAGCGTTCCACCGGTCGCGGGCATTTCCAGATAGTCGAGTTTTCCGGGCAGTTTCATGGCGCACCTGTTTGTTCACTGTATGTTCTACCCCAGAATTCCTGACTTGGCAAGTCTTTTTGCCGCATGCTGGAGCACGGCTTTGCTTAATCGATTGTAGTGGCCAGGTGGCTTTGCCGATGTCTTGCCTTTCGCACTGCAGCATCATATCGCTCCAAGGACGGACCGGCGGAACTTTCCGTTTCGCCAATCTTTCCAGTCTCCTGCAACCGGAGCGATGCATGACCAAATGGGTTTTCACCTTTGGCGATGGTGCGGCGGAAGGCCGTGCCAGCGACAGGAATCTCCTGGGCGGCAAAGGCGCCAACCTGGCCGAGATGTGCAGCCTGGGGCTGCCGGTGCCGCCGGGCTTCACCATCACCACGGAGGTCTGCAACGCCTACTACGCCAACGGCCGTATTTATCCGGCCGGGTTGGAAGCCGATGTCGCGGTCGCGCTCGATCACATCGGCCGGCTGACCGGCCGTCGGTTCGGCGACCCGTCGAAACTGCTGCTGGTGTCGGTGCGTTCGGGCGCTCGCGCCTCGATGCCCGGCATGATGGATACCGTGCTCAATCTCGGCCTGAACGACGAGACGGTCGAGGCGCTGGCCGCCGATTCCGGCGACGCGCGCTTTGCCTATGACAGCTACCGCCGCTTCATCCAGATGTATTCCGATGTCGTCATGGGCCTCGACCATGAGGTGTTCGAGGAAATCCTGGAGGATCAGAAGGGGGGGCTCGGGCACGAGCTCGACACCGAACTCACGGCGCTCGAATGGCAAGGCGTCATCGCGCTCTACAAGGCCAAGGTCGAGGAAGAGCTCGGCAGGCCTTTTCCGCAGGATCCGCATGAGCAGCTCTGGGGCGCGATATCAGCCGTGTTCTCGAGCTGGATGAACAACCGCGCCATCACCTATCGCCGGCTGCACGACATTCCCGAAAGCTGGGGCACCGCGGTCAACGTCCAGGCCATGGTGTTCGGCAATATGGGCGAAACCTCGGCCACCGGCGTTGCCTTCACGCGCAACCCTTCGACCGGCGAAAAGATGCTCTATGGCGAGTTCCTGGTGAACGCGCAGGGCGAGGACGTCGTCGCCGGCATCCGCACGCCGCAGAACATCACCGAAGCGGCACGTATCGCAGCTGGCTCGGACAGGCCGTCGCTGCAGAAGCTGATGCCTGACGCGTTCCAGTCCTTTGTCACCATCTCCGACAGTCTGGAGAAGCACTACCGCGACATGCAGGATCTCGAATTCACCATCGAGCGCGGCAAATTGTGGATGCTGCAGACCCGCTCCGGCAAGCGCACCGCCAAGGCGGCGCTGAAAATCGCCGTCGAGATGGCGCGCGACAGATTGATCACGAAAGAGGAAGCCGTCGCCCGTATCGACCCGGCCTCGCTCGACCAGTTGCTGCATCCGACTATCGACCCCAAGGCCGCGCGCGACGTCATCGGCATCGGACTGCCGGCGTCGCCCGGTGCCGCCACCGGCGAGATCGTCTTTTCCTCCGGCGACGCCGAGGAATTGAAGACGCAGGGCCGCAAGGCGATCCTGGTGCGCATCGAAACCAGCCCCGAAGACATCCACGGCATGCATGCGGCGGAAGGCATCCTGACCACGCGCGGCGGCATGACCAGCCACGCCGCGGTGGTGGCACGCGGCATGGGCAAGCCTTGCGTCTCCGGGGCCGGCTCGCTGCGTGTCGACTACAAGGCCGGCACGCTGATGGCGATGGGCTCGACCTTCCGCAAGGGCGACATCGTCACCATTGACGGCGGCAATGGCCAGGTGCTGAAGGGCGCCGTGCCGATGCTGCAGCCCGAACTTTCCGGCGATTTCGCCGCCATCATGGAGTGGGCGGACGCGGTCCGCCGCATGAAAGTGCGCACCAATGCCGAAACGCCGCTCGACGCGCGCATGGCGCGCTCCTTCGGCGCCGAAGGCATCGGCCTCTGCCGCACCGAGCACATGTTCTTCGATGGCGACCGCATCGTCGCCATGCGCGAGATGATCCTGGCAGACACCGAAAAGGACCGGCGCGCCGCACTTGCCAAGCTTCTGCCCATGCAGCGCTCGGACTTCCTCGAACTGTTCGAGATCATGGCCGGCCTGCCGGTGACGATCCGCCTGCTCGATCCGCCGTTGCACGAATTCCTGCCGAAGACCGAGGAGGAGGTGGCCGAGGTCGCCGCCGCCATGAAGGTGTCGCCGGACAAGCTCAGGCAGCGCACCGAGGCCTTGCACGAGTTCAACCCGATGCTCGGCCATCGCGGCTGCCGCCTGGCAGTCTCCTATCCCGAGATCGCCGAGATGCAGGCGCGCGCCATTTTCGAGGCGGCCGTGGAGGCCGGCAGGAAGGCCGGCGCTCTGGTGGTCCCCGAGATCATGGTGCCGCTCGTCGGCCTGGTGAAGGAACTCGATTACGTCAAGGCGCGCATCGATGCGGTTGCCAAGAGCGTCATGGAGGAAACCGGCGTCAAGATCGACTATCTCACTGGCACGATGATCGAGCTCCCCCGCGCCGCGATCCGTGCCCATGTCATTGCAGAGTCAGCCGAATTCTTCTCCTTCGGCACCAACGACCTGACCCAGACGACCTTCGGCATCTCGCGCGACGATGCGGCCTCGTTCCTGGAAACCTACCGCCAGAAGGGCATTATCGATCAGGACCCGTTCGTCTCGCTCGACATCGACGGCGTCGGCGAACTGGTGCGCATGGCCGCGCAAAAGGGCAGGGCGACGCGGCCAGACATCAAGCTCGGCATCTGCGGCGAACATGGCGGCGATCCGGCCTCGATCCGCTTTTGCGAAGAGGTCGGCCTCGACTACGTGTCCTGTTCGCCCTATCGCGTACCGATCGCCAGGCTGGCGGCCGCGCAGGCTGCGGTGCTGGTTGCGAAGGCAGGCCGCCGATAGGATCCATCCAGCTTACCGTTTTGTAAGGCAATTCACGCGAACGTGCTGGCGGCGTCGCGCAATCTTGACATTGTTCCTGCCCAATTTGCGGCTATCCGCAAATTGCTCCCGGAAACAGATGCTGCAGATTTCTCCCGCGCCGTTCCACTCGATCCTGGTCGTCCAAACCAAGTTCATAGGCGATCTCGTCCTCGCCTCGGCGCTCGCCAAGAACCTGCGGCTCGCATTCCCCGGCGCCAGCATCGTCTTTCTGTGCGAGGCTCGCTTCGAGAGCTTCGTGATCGCCCATGATATAGCTTCCGAGGTGGTCACATTCAGGCGCGACCGCATGCGCGGCACGTCCTTGGAGCGCGGGAAAGAGCTTTACGCCATGGTGCAGGCGTTGCGCCGCTTCCGTTTCGACCTGACCATCGACCTGACCGACTCGAAGACGTCGCGCATCGTCACCGGGCTCGTCAACGCCAAGACCCGTGTCGGTTACAGTCCTTCCGAAAGACCCTTGCGTATGTTGGAGCGGCAACCCGCCAATGTTTTTGCCAAGCCCTACGGCTTTGATGGTCAGCATTTCCTGTACCGCTACCTCTCGCCGCTCGAAGCGCTCGGCATCGAACTTCGCACGGTGATTCCAAACCTTGAGCCGCTGCCAATGGAGACGGCGAAAGCATTGGCGCTGCTGGGTAAGCACCATCTGAGGCCAAACGCATTCATCGCGGTACATGCGGGTGCAAGCTTCGAGGGCCGACGTTGGCAGCCGGAGCGGTTTGCAGCAGTGATCGTCGAGATCGCCGGCGAGACTGGTCTGGACGTCGTCCTGGTGGGTGGCCCGGACGAGCGCGAGATCGCCGAACGTATCGTCGCCAGGACCGCGCCGTCGGTCGTCAATCTCGTCGGTGACCTGTCGCTTGAAAGCCTGCTGGCGGTGCTGAAACAGGCCCGGCTGTTTCTCGGCAATGAGAGTGGCCCGATGCACATGGCCGCGGCCACTGGGACCCCGGTTGTCGGGCTGTTCGGTCTGACGGAGCCGTCGCGCTGGGGTCCCGTCGGCGTGCCGAGCATCTCGCTCCAGCCGCCGATGCCTTGCGCCTGCATGGCCGAAAACCTCTGCCGCGCGCCGGATCCCAGCAAGGCATGCTGCGTCTGGGGCCTGGAGGTCAAGCCTGTGGTCGATGCGGTGCGCGAGGTTCTTTCGCGCACCGAAATGAAACTGGAACACGCCATCTGAGATCATGCGCCGCATGCACGACCGCTCTCGACGCGGTGGAATGACCTGTCGCCCACAGGAACGGTCACATTGTCGCGGAGCGCTTTTCTGCTATGCGCCATCCCGATTTCCGCCTTCATGCGGGTCGTTGGGATGCCTGCTTGAAATGACGGGTCCGGGAATCGGTTTGATGCGCCTGCTGCAAAAAAATCTCTGCATGATCGCCCTGTCGTGGGCGATGGCATCCGCCAGCCATGCCGCGCCCCTCGTCGAGCCGACGCTGCACATCAAGTCGCAGGCGAGCGGAGCCGGCCGTGTGGCGCTTACGCTCGACGCGTGCGGTGGACAGACCGACAACCGGATCCTTTCGGCGCTGGTGGACAACAAGATCCCCGCCACCATTTTCGTGACCGGCATCTGGCTGAAGCGAAACGCCGCCGCCGTCGAGATCATGCGGGCGCATCCCGATCTGTTCGAACTGGAAAATCATGGCGGCCACCATGTCCCGGCGGTCGACACGCCGCGGAAAATCTATGGCATTCGCAGCGCCGGCAGCCCGGATGCGGTGCTGGCCGAGGTCGAATCGGGAGCCGCCGCTCTTACCGGGACCGGCGAGCCGGCGCCGAAATGGTTTCGTGGCGCAACCGCCGAATACAGCCCGTCGTCAATCGCCATGATCCGCAAGCTTGGCTTCAAGGTCGCGGGATTCTCGATAAATGGCGACGGCGGCTCTTTGCTTGGCGCCAAGGAGACCGCCCGGCGCATCGCGGCGGCCAAGGATGGCGACGTCATCATCTCGCACATCAACCAGCCGACCCATGCGGCCGGCGAAGGCGTGGTCCAGGGGCTGCTGGCGCTCAAGGCCAAAGGCTTGACCTTTGTGCGGCTCGACGATGCCGAGGGCATCGGCAATAACGGCACGACGGAGTGACTGGCCAGCCGAGCGGATCTCGATGCCTTCGGCGTTGGCTCAGTCCGGTTTGGCTTCGATCGTGACCTTGCTTGCGTAGAATGCGCCGTGGTTGCGGATTTCAGCCATTTCGTCGAAAGGCCGCTCGTAGGCCCACATGGCGTTCTGGCCGGTCTCGCCGGCAGGCAGCACGCTCCAATAGCTTGCATCGCCCTTGTAGGGGCAATGGGTCGAGTGGTCGGTGCGGCCGAGCTTGCCGAAATCGATGTCGGCGAACGGAATGTAGAAGGCCGCCGGATAGGGGGCCTCGGTCAGCACCTTGGCCTTCGTTGTTGAAGCGATGACCACGTCTCCGACACGCACGGTAACGGTGCCGGCATAGGGCTCGACAGTGATGATTTTGTCCGGGTTGCGTTGGAAACCGGGTGCGGGGTTGGCGATCTGATCCATGCGGGGGGCTCTCCTTGCGTCGACTTAAGGTGTGTCGCGCAAGCCCGTTGCGCAAGGCCGCTATCGCCATCCAGCCCGCAAAACTTGCCGAGGCCGACATTGATGAATCGGACCCTGGAATCTTCGAGGTACTTGTCGTCAGCGGTCAGGCGGCGGCCTTGAACACGTCCATGAGACCGGCATAGGCGGCAGCGATCCCGGCGACCGGGTTGCTGCTTCTCGAGACGGTCTCGACCTTCAGGGAACCGCCGCCGGTAGGCAAGGTGAGCAGCAGGAACTGGCGGTTTCCGCCATCGCCGACTGACGCGGCCGCGACGTGCTGGTCCTCGCCCTGATTCTGGACGCACATCTTGAACAGCAGCGTGCCGCCGACCGCTTCCAGCGCGCCGCCGACAACTTCAACAAATTCATCTTCGGAAACAGTCTTTGTGTCCGGCACCAGATCGGCCAGACTTTCGGCAAGCGTACTCTCGAGAGCCTTGTCGTCGAGCTGCGCGTCCATGCGAACCTCTTTCAGTCGCCAATCGCACCCCTTTGCCCGTTAACGAAACTTAACGCCGACGATGGCCGGATTGTGGCGGTTTTCCACCAATGCGGCGCTCAGGGGTGCTGGCGGCTGGACAATCCGCCGGTTCGCTCCACAATAGCTCGAAAAGCACAACGCAAAAGCGTGAGGGAGGATCGAATGCTGGGACTGATGCAGGAATGGCCACTGCTTTGCCATAAGCTCATCGACAATGCCGAGCGGCAGCATGGCGTGCGCGAGATCGTGACGCGCTCGATCGAGGGGCCGATCGTGCGCACCACTTACGCCGACATCCATCGCCGTGCCCTGAAGGTCGCCCAGCGGCTCGAGCGCGACGGCTATGGGCTGGGCGACCGCATCGCCACGCTGGCCTGGAACACCGCACGCCATATCGAGGCCTGGTACGGCATCATGGGCATCGGCGCCATCTACCACACGCTCAATCCGCGGCTGTTTCCCGAGCAGATCGTCTGGATCATGAACCATGCCGAGGACAAGGCAGTCTTCGTCGACCTGACCTTCGTGCCGCTGCTCGAGAAGATCGCCGGCGCCGTCAAGTCGCTGAAACAGGTGATCGTGCTGACCGACAGGGCGCATATGCCGCCGACGACATTGCCCAACGCGGTCGCCTATGAAGATTGGCTTGACGAAGCGGATGGCGACTTCGCCTGGAAGACCTTCGACGAAAGCACCGCCGCCGGCATGTGTTACACGTCCGGGACCACGGGCGATCCCAAGGGCGTCGTCTACAGCCATCGTTCGAACGTGCTGCACGCCATGATCGCTGCCATGCCCGACGCCATGGGACTGTCGTCGCGCGATACGATCCTGCCTGTCGTGCCGATGTTTCACGCCAATGCCTGGGGCCTTGGCCAGAGCGGGCCGATGATCGGTGCCAAGCTGGTCATGCCCGGCTGCAAGATGGATGGCGCCTCGATCTATGAACTGCTCGACACCGAGAAAGTGACCTTCAGCGCCGCCGTGCCAACCGTCTGGATGATGCTGCTGCAGCATCTGGAGGAGACCGGCAAGGAGCTTCCCCATCTCAACAAGGTTGTCATCGGCGGCTCGTCGTGCCCGCGCGCGATCATGACCAAGTTTCAGCAGAACTACGATGTCCAGGTTATCCACGCCTGGGGCATGACCGAAATGTCGCCGCTCGGCACGCTGTGTACCCTGAAGCCGGACCATGCTGGTCTTGAGGGCGAAGCCCGGCTCGACGTCCAGCAGAAACAGGGCTACCCGCCCTTCGGCGTCGAAATGAAGGTGACCGACGACGACAACAACGAGCAGCCCTGGGACGGCAAGACTTTTGGCCGCCTGAAAGTGCGTGGGCCGGCCGTTGCCCGTGCCTATTATGGCGACGCCGGCGTGGAGCAGTTCGATGAGGATGGCTGGTTCGACACTGGCGACGTCGCCCACATCGACGCCGGCGGCTACATGCAGATCACCGATCGCGCCAAGGACGTCATCAAATCCGGCGGCGAATGGATTTCGACCATCGACCTCGAGAACCTGGCTGTCGGCCATCCCGATGTCGCCGAGGCGGCAGCCATCGGCGTTCAGCATTCGAAATGGGGCGAACGGCCGCTGCTGGTCGTCGTCCGCAAACCGGGCAAGGAACCGACCAAGGCTGACATTCTCGGGTTCATGGATGGCAAGGTGGCCAAATGGTGGATGCCGGACGATGTCGCTTTCGTCGGCGAAATTCCGCACACCGCAACCGGCAAGATCCAGAAGATCACCTTGCGCCAGCAATTCAAGGACTATCGCTTGCCGACCGATTGACGCGATGTCGCATGTTTCGGCTTCATGCCATCGCAAAAAGGCACTAAGTCTCCGTTCGGGTTGGGGCAGCACGGAAAACGATGGTTAGCATTCCTGAACGGCAAACGTCGAAGGCGGCCGGCTGGTCGCGGCGCACGGCCGCTTTTTCGTTGGTGCTGCTGCTGACGGTCTTTGTGGGCCATCGCTTCGATCTCGTCGAAACACCTGTCTTTCTGTGGGTGCTCGGCATTGTCGCGCTGCTGGCGGCGATGGCGCTGTTGTTTGCCGGGTTTGCCTTTTCGCGGCTGTGGAATTTCGGCGACCGCGGCGGCCGCGACCTGACGGTCGGCGCGCTGCTGGCACTGCTGGTGCTCGCACCCTACGGCGTCGCCGCCTACTGGGCGACGATCTATCCGCCGCTCAGGGATATCTCGACGGATTTCGACGAACCGCCGGCGCTCGACGTGAGCGACCGGACGAAGGATATGAACGTGCTTGCGCCGTCGACGCCTGGCGAACAGCGGCTGCAGGCCGATAGCTATCCGCTGGTCAGCGCACGCAGCTACGACCTGCCGTTCGAGACTGTCGTCAATGCCGTCGAAACCGTACTCGACCGGCGCGACTGGGAGCTGTCGGAGCCCTATCCCGATCTCGCCGGGCAAAGCGAGGTGACCATCACCGCCGTCGCCAAGGGCTTCGTGATCGGCCTTCCCGCCGATGTGGCGATCCGCGTGACGGACGATGGCGACACGGTCATCGTCGATATGCGGTCGGCATCCCGCTACGGCCGCTACGACCTTGGCGACAATGCCGCGCGCATCACCGAATTCCTGGCGGAGCTCGACCAGGAAGTCGCCGGTCAGGTCGGCGCCGCGCCAGCCGAGTGACTTTCAAAACCGGGTTGTAGTCAGGCGGATCCGTATGTCGCAGCAGAATGCAAGTTGGGTCTGCGGATAGACTATTCAGCGGGCTCGTATCTCCCCTGCAACAAGATCGTCGAGACCGGGCCAAGCGGATCGATGATCCGGCTCTCCAGGACCTCGATGAGTTTGCGTCCGACCCCGGCCATATCCACGAAATGAACGCCGATCTTTGCCGGCAGGAAGCGTGCAAGCCGCGTGCTGTCACGAGCGACGATGTGGACGTCGCTCCCTGGCACAAGACCTCTTCTGCCAAGAGCATGTAACGCCCCGAGAAGGCCCAGTTCGTTGGCGCATGCCAAGCCGGTCGGCCGATCTGACGACGCCAGTAGGCGATCGAACCAGCCTGCGCTCGATTCCATCGTGAACATGCCGTGACCGATCAGCGATTGGTCGATCGGAATACAGGCCTCGGCCAGCGCCCTTTGATACCCGGCAAGACGCATGGCACTCGCCTGATCTTCCGGAACGAGAAGTTGCAGTGCAATGCGTCGACAGCCCTTATCCATCAGCCGTCGGGTCGCCTCGTAGGCAATCTGTTCGTTGTCGATATCAACGTAAGGATATGCGACGTTCAGGTCCGTTCTTCCGAATGTGACGAATGGCATGCCTGCATCCAGCAGCAGCTTGACTCGCGGATCGCCCGACACCATGCGCGTGATGATCAGTCCGTCTGTGCTGCGCGCTTGAAGCTGCCGCTGCACACTCTCGACAGGATCGTCATCGGGAGTGGTGGAATAGATGGAGAGACTATAACCCGCTTGCCGCGCCGCCAGCGTCATGCCCTCGATCAAGGGAAGCTTCAATAGATCGGACAGATGGTCTTGTGTCTCCATCGGGTATACTGCCGTTATCGTCAGCGTTCGGCCGGTTTTGAGCGCGTAGCCATGATGATTTGGCAGATAACCGGCCCGTTTCGCCGCGTCTTTTACGCGTGCAATGGTCAAGGGATGGACTTCTGGTCCGTCCTTCAGAGCGCGGGAAACCGTCGTCACCGAAAGGGAAAGTTCCACCGCGAGCTGTTTTAGATTGGCCATTGTCGCCCGCCTTCATTGCTAAATCGCCGGCTGTATTTCCTGCTGAAGCGCCGTGACGTTACCGGATTCGATATCCCGGTCAATCCTAACTCCTTGGGGAAGCAGCTTGACTCGGTTTAGGTTGAGTGCAATCGTAACGTTACGATTAAAGAGAAACGGCGCTTTTGAGCGAAATTTCATAATTTCGGGAGGAGAACCTATGTCTTGGCTACGCATTTCCTTAGCAGCATTTGTAATCTCGGCTGCTTTGCCCGCCCATGCTCAAACAGTCACCATTACGACAGCGGGTGGCGACTATGGTAACGCAATGAAGGAAGCTATGTGGGGTCCTGCTGCAAAAGAGCTTGGATACGATGTCCGCGAGGAGACCCTAAGCGACGGCCTAGCCGCCTTGAAGATGCAGGTCACCTCGGGGGCTATCACGACCGACGTCATTCACCTTGGCTCACCGGAAGGCGCACAGGCTGCCGCACAATCGCTGCTGGAGCCTCTCGACTACAAGATTATCGACCCAAAGTCGGTGCCAGATGGCGCAAAGTCCGACTACTGCTATCCGTTCGACTCCTATGGCACCGTCATGTCATGGAATACCAAGACATACGGCGAGAACCCGCCGAAGACGTGGGCGGAATTCTGGGATGTTGCCAAGTTTCCTGGTCGTCGCGCGCTGCGCGCCAATGCTCAAGACTCGATCGAGATCGCACTGCTCTCCGACGGCGTGGCGCCGGCGGACATTTATCCCGTGCTCGGCACGCCGGAGGGTCTGGATCGCGCCATCAAGCGGCTCGAAGCAATCAAACCAAATGTCTCGGTGTGGTGGACCTCGGGCGCTCAGTCGGCGCAGTTGCTGAAAGACGGTGAGGCGGATTTGATCGTTACCTGGAACGGTCGGCCGGAGACAGTGAAAAAAGATGGCGGCGCGGCCGACTACACGTTCAAGGGTTCCGTCATTGGCACTGACTGTCTTGGAGTGCCGAAGGGGGCGCCGAACAAGGAAGCGGCCATGAAGCTGATAGCTGCGATGACACAGCCTGCGCGCGTGGCCAAGCTGACCGATTTCATCGCTTACGGCCCGGTCAATCCTGCTGGCTATGAGGGTGGCCTTATTCCCGCGGACCGTCTGAAGACCCTTGCGACCGCGCCTGAA
>NZ_RZOM01000460.1:0-4618 GCF_003999175.1 Mesorhizobium sp. M7A.F.Ca.ET.027.03.2.1
TCCTTCACCATCGCAAATGACTCCACATCAAGGATGCGTTCGGACGCACCGGCATAGGCCCCATCGATTTTATTGATCTTTTTGCCGTCTTTAAGAGGGCTGGTAGCGGGAGAGGGACTTGAACCCCCGACCCCAGGATTATGATTCCCGTGCTCTAACCAACTGAGCTACCCCGCCAGGGCGGCGAAAGGCCCGAAATCCGCCTCAAATCGAAAGGCATGTCGGGGGCGTTCGCCAAGGTCGCGCGGATATAAGGTTGGGAGGGTGAGCCTGTCAAGCTTCGAAGCAACCGGCTTGCCGGCTTATCGTCATTATCGAAAAGCTTTGCCGCGCGGACATTTGGTTGCCGCCGCCGGGGTTGAGTTCGAAGGGGCACGTCGCTATGTCTCGGCCACGAGTTTTTAGAGTTTGAAACAGATGAAGCCGCGCATAGCAGTCCTCGGTTGCGGATACTGGGGCAGCAACCACATCCGCACTCTCAAGGCGCTCGGCGCGCTGTACGCGGTCTCCGACACCAACCGGGCCCGCGCAGAAGGCTTCGCCAGCGAGCAGGACTGCCTGGCGATCGAGCCGGACCAGTTGTTCGTGCGTGACGATATCGACGCCATCGTCATGGCGCTGCCGCCGCAATTCCATGCCGACCTTGCCGTGCGTGCCGTGGCGGCCGGCAAGGACGTGCTGGTGGAAAAGCCGATCGCTCTGACTGTGGCGGATGCCGAGCGTGCGGTGCAGGCGGCCAAGGACAATGGCCGCGTCTTCATGGTCGGCCATGTCCTGCGGTTCCACCCTGCCTTCGAGACGCTGAAAGGGCTGATCGACAAGGGCGAGCTCGGCGAAGTCCGCTACATCCACTCGCACCGGCTCGGCCTCGGCAAGTTCCACACAGAGAACGACGCGCTGTGGGACCTGGCGCCGCACGATCTGTCGATGATCCTGGCGATCACCGGCACAGAGCCGATCGAGGTGCGCGGCGAGGGGGCCGCCCTGCTCGACAATCTCAGCGACTTCGCGCATCTGCACATGCGCTTCCCCAACGGCCTGCGCAGCCATCTCTTCACCTCGCGTCTCAATCCCTATCGGGAGCGGCGGCTGACCGTGGTCGGCACCAAGGCGATGGCGGTGTTCGACGATGTCGAGCCATGGGAACGCAAGCTTGCCGTCTACCGCCATGCAGTGTGGCAGGACAGCGGCCAATGGGCCTTCACCACCAATGAGCCATCCTATGTCGCGGTTGCCCAGGGCATGCCGCTGACACGCGAGCTGGAGCATTTCATCCAGTGCATCGAGACGCGTGCCGAGCCGCGCACCAGCGGCGAGGAAGCGATCAGGGTGCTGCGCATCCTGACCGCCGGCACGGTCACCCACACCAAGTCGAATTCCTGAAGCGCGGATTATTTATTCGGCAGGTATCTTATTCGGCAGGTATCTGGGCCGGCCTGGCGGCAAGCCGGGTCAGCATCGCCTCGGCCTCGGCGCCACGCTCCGAACGCTCGATGAAGCCGCCGCCGAACACGCGAGCTTCGTTGCCGTCATCGGAGTAGAGCACGCAGGCCTGGCCCGGCGCGATGCCGGATTCGCCGTCGACCAGTTCCACCCATGTGGCACCGGCACGATGATGCAGCACGGCCGGGCGCGGCGGCCGCGTCGAGCGGACCTTGGCGAACAGCTCCAGCCCGCCTGCAGGGACGTCTGTGAGCGGTCCGTCGCCCAGCCAGTTCATATTGCGCAGATAGATCTTGTGCGTCTCCAGCGCCTCGCGCGGGCCAACCACGACGCGAGCGCGGTCGGCATCGAGGTGGACGACGTAAAGCGGCTCGCCGGAAGCGATGCCGATGCCACGGCGCTGGCCGATCGTGTAGCGCAGGATGCCTTCATGGCGGCCGAGCACGCGGCCGTCGATGTGGACGATGTCGCCCGGATTGGCCGCGGTTGGCTTCAGCTTGGCGATGATGTCGGAATACTTGCCCTGCGGCACGAAGCAGATGTCCTGGCTGTCCTGCTTGGCCGCAACCGCCAGCCCCATCTCCTCGGCGATGGCGCGAACCTGAGGCTTCGAGAGGCCGCCGAGGGGAAAGCGCAGATAATCGATCTGCGCCTGCGTGGTGGCGAACAGGAAATAGCTCTGGTCACGGTCGGCGTCGACCGGCCTGTAGAGCGCGCGGTGGGCGCCATTGGCGCCGGAACGGATGTAGTGGCCGGTGGCCAGCGCGTCGGCGCCGAGCTCCTTGGCGGTGGCTAGCAGGTCGGCGAATTTCACCGTCTGGTTGCAGGAAACGCACGGGATCGGCGTCTCGCCGGCGACATAGCTCTCGGCGAAGGGATCGATGACCGCCTTGCGGAAGCGTTCCTCGTAGTCGAGCACATAATGGGGGATGCCGAGCGTCTCGGAGACACGGCGGGCATCGTCGATGTCCTGCCCGGCGCAGCATGAGCCGGCCCGGTGCGTCGCCGCGCCGTGGTCGTAGAGCTGCAAGGTGACGCCGACGACGTCGTAGCCCTCGCGTTTCAGCAGGCCTGCGACGACAGAGGAATCGACGCCGCCCGACATGGCGACGACGATGCGGGTGTTTTCGGGACGTCCGGGAAGATCGAGACTGTTCATGATGCTTTCGTTCTGCGCGGCGCCTCAATGCCAATGTCGAGAATATAGGTCAAGCTTTACCGGCGCGCCAGCGTGCAGGGCGATTCACCGGTTGCGGCCGATCTTCGCCAAGGGATGCATTTTCCCCGGCAAATCAGCGTTTGCGGGCAGATGTTTCAAATGCCGGCGAAAAGACTAACGCGGCGTTCATGATCCTTACCTAGTCATTAGGGTCTGCTTAGGCAATTTTTAAAGCTGTGGCGGTAACGTGGCGGGGATTGGGTCTTTTAGTTTTTTGTAGAGAGTACGATGACCGATCTGGTTAGACCGAGAGTCAAATATGTTATCGGGCCTGACGGCAGCCCTCTTACGATTGCCGATCTGCCGCCGACCAATACACGTCGCTGGGTTATCCGGCGTAAGGCGGAAGTGGTTGCGGCCGTGCGCGGCGGGCTTTTGAGCCTGGACGAGGCATGCCAACGCTACAAGCTCACCACCGAGGAATTCCTGTCCTGGCAGGCGTCGATCGACGAATATGGCCTTGCCGGGCTGCGCACGACACGCATCCAGCAATACCGGCACTGACCATTGCGAATTTAGACGAAGGGCGCGGCTAACCTCGCGCCCTTCTGTTTTCACCGTTCCCGCTCAGAGCGATAGCACAACCTTGCCGATCGGCTTGGTGGCGAGGAAGGCGTGAGCGGCCCCCGCCTGGTCCAGCGGGAAGCTCTTCGCCACATGGACGGCGAGCTTGTTGGCATCGATCAACCGAGCCAGTTCCACCAGGCCCTCCCTGTCGGGAACGACGGACATACGCTCGACCCGAATGTCTCGCGCGCCGGCCTGGGTCCTGGTGTTGTCGCTGACATCGAGCAATGACACCAAAACGCCGCCACGCCTGAGCACCTTCAGCGAGCGTTCGGCATGGTCGCCGCCCATTGGATCCAGCACCAGATCGATGTCGCGAACCTGATCGGTGAAATCGCCCCTGGTGTAGTCGATGACCTCGTCGGCGCCGAGTTCGCGGACGAAATCGAGCTTGCCCGGGCTGACCGTGGCGACAACGTAGGCGCCGCGCGCCTTGGCGATCTGCACCGCCAGATGACCGACGCCGCCGGCTCCCGCATGCACCAATACGCGCTGATCCGATTTCAGTCGGCCGTGGCGAACAAGCCCTTGCCAGGCGGTGAGGCCGGCCAGCGGCAAGGCGCCTGTCTGGAGGTGGTCCGCGCCCTTCGGCTTCAGTGCGATTTGATCGGCAGGTACGGCAGCCAGCTCGGCATAGGCCGCCGCTTGCTTGGGGAAGCGAGGCATGCCGAACACCTCGTCGCCGATCTTGAGGCCGGTGACGCCGGCGCCGAGTGCTTCGACAGTTCCCGAGATATCCCAACCCAGGATGAAGGGCGGCTCGCCGAGCAAGGGGTAGTAGCCGGCACGGACGGCGCCATCGACCGGATTGATGCCCGCGGCTTTGACGCGAACCAGCACTTCGCCGGCCTCTGGCGTGGGATCCGGCTGATCGGCGATGACAAGGACGTCGGGTCCGCCGACGGAATTCTGGATAACGGCACGCATTGAGGTGTCTCCTGCTCGGTTGCTGCCACTATCATTTGGATAGTAATAGTCCCTTGTCCAGTATGTACCTTCCTGATATATACGCACCTCATGGATAGTGAAGATGATTGCGGTTTCGGCTATGACGCGTTCCGGCGAACGTGCCCTTCGCACACCGTGCTGGAGATGCTGGCCAGCAAATGGGTGTATCTGGTGGTTTGCGCGCTGCGTAAAGGCCGGCTGCGCAATGGCGAGCTTGCCCGGAAGCTCGAGGGCATCACGCCGAAGATGCTGACGCAGACGCTGCGGGTGCTCGAGCGCGACGGCCTGGTGCGGCGCGAGATCTTCCCGGTCATTCCGCCGCGCGTCGAATATGAATTGACCGAGCTCGGCCAGAACCTGGCGGGGCTGCTTACCCAGATCAGGTCATGGGCGGAGCAGCATGCGCCGGATATCAAGGATGCCCGTGCAAGGGCAATTGCC
>NZ_RZOM01000461.1:0-4612 GCF_003999175.1 Mesorhizobium sp. M7A.F.Ca.ET.027.03.2.1
TTGCTGGATGGCGGCGCAGTCCTCGATCTTGTCGAAGATATCGCGCGGCTCGCCGGCGCCGGGAAAGCGGGCAAAGCGCGTGCCGCCGGTGCCGACGCCCCAGGACGGGATCGCCACCGCGAATTTCTCGACCTTGTCTCTGATAGCGTCGATAGCGATGCCGCGACGGTCGAGGCGCTCGCCGAGCGAGGCGTAGTCGCGCTCGAGGTTGGGCTTGCGCGCGCCGTTGTCCTTGTCGACGAGGTCGGCGGAGATGATGGATTCGGACAAGTGCTGATTCCTCCCAAAATATGTTCGGGCAGCGCTGCCCCTCATCCGCCTGCCGGCACCTTCTCCCCGTATAGTGACGGGGAGAAGGGCGAAGCGGCTAGCGCGTAAAGCTCTGGGCGTTGCCCGCGTCGACATTGATGATGTTGCCGGTCGACTTGGCCGACATGTCGGACGCCAGGAAATAGATCGCTTCGGCGATGTCTTCCGGGAAGACCGAGCGCTTCAGCATCGAACGCGAGCGATAGTGCTCCTCCAGATCGTCGGTCGACATCTTGTAGGCGGCGGCGCGCTGTTCCTTCCACTCGCCAGTCCAGATCTTCGAGCCGCGAAGCACCGCGTCCGGGTTGACGACATTGACCCTGATCTGCGCCTCCGCGCCCTCCAGCGCCAGGCAGCGGGCGAGATGGATCTCGGCGGCCTTGGCGGTGCAATAGGCGGCGGCGTTGGGCGATGCGGCAAGGCCGTTCTTGGAGGCGACGAAGACGACGTTGCCGCCGATCTTCTGCGCGCGGAACAGCCGGAACGCTTCCCGCGAGACCAGGAAGTAACCGGTCGACAGGATGTCCATGTTCTTGTTCCACAGCGCCAGCGTCGTCTCCTCGATCGGCGCCGAGGAGGCCAGCCCTGCATTCGACACCAGAATGTCGATGCCGCCGAACTCGACCGCTGTCTCGGCAAAGCCGGAGATAACCTGGTCCTCCGACGTGACGTTGATCAGCACCGGGCGGACGAAATCCTTGCCATAGACCTTGGCCAGTTCGTCATTGGCGCTGGCCAGCGCTGCCTCGTCTATGTCGGCCAGCACCACGCAGGCGCCTTCGCGCAGCAGCCGGTTGGCCGTGGCGCGGCCGATGCCGCCGGCGCCACCCGTGACCAGCGCGATCTGGCCGGCAAGCGACTTCGGCTTCGGCATACGCTGCAGCTTCAGGTCCTCGAGCAGCCAGTATTCGATGTCGAAGGCTTCCTGTGCAGGCAGGCCGACATAGGACGAGACGGTCGAGGCGCCGCGCATGACGTTGATGGCGTTGACATAGAATTCGCCCGAAATGCGCGCCGTCGCCTTGTCGCCGGCGAAGGTGAACATGCCGACGCCGGGCATCAGGTAGACGATGGCATTGGGATCGCGGATGGCGGGCGAGTCCGGATGCTTGCAGCTGTCGTAGTAGGCCTGGTAGCCGACGCGATAGGCTGCGATGTCGTCGGCAAGCCGCGCAATCACCGCATCGACATCGGGCTTGGCCGGATCGAATTCGATGACCAGCGGGCGGATCTTGGTGCGCAGGAAATGGTCGGGGCACGAGGTGCCGAGTGCCGCCAGCGGGCGCAGATCCCTGGAATTGACGAATTCGAGCACGGCGGCGGAATCATCGAAATGGCCTGTTTTGTGGCTCTTCTCCGAGATCAGGCCGCGAATCCTCGGCATCAGTTTGGCCGCGATGGCACGGCGCTCGGTGGCGTCGAGTGCCTTGACCACTTCACCGCCAAAGATAGCGACACCCTCGGAGCGGGGCTCGAACCATTCGATCGCCTGGTTGATCACCGAGATCGTCGTCTCGTAGCATTCCCTGGGGGTGTCGCCCCAGGTGAACAGGCCGTGGCTTTCCAGGATGACACCCTTGGCATCGGGGTGTTCGAGGCAGAATTTCTCCAGCCACAGGCCGAGTTCGAAGCCCGGGCGCTTCCACGGCAACCAGCCGATGGCGTCGCCGAAGATTTCTTTCGTCAGCGCCTTCGAATCCTTCGCGGCGGCAATGGCGATGATGGCATCGGGATGCATGTGGTCGACAAAAGGCTTCGGCACGTAGGCGTGCAACGGCGTGTCGATAGAGGCCGCGCGTGGATTGAGGTTGAAGGTGCAGTGCGGCAGGAAGCCGACCATTTCATCTTCGTGCTCGACGCCGCGATAGAGACCTTTTAGCGCGCGCAGCTTGTCCATGTAGAGCGTGGCAAAGCCGTCCAGCTTGATCGAGGCGCTGTCGCCGCCTGATCCCTTGACCCACAGCACTTCGACATCCTCGCCGGTGAGCGGATCCTTCTGCCAGATCTTCGACGACGTGTTGCCGCCGCCATAGTTGGTGACGCGCTTGTCGGAACCAAGTGTGTTCGAACGGTAGACCAGAAGTTCCGGCCCGCTCATAGCGTGAGCCTTGGCCTCATCCCACAGATTGGCGAGGCGCGCGCCGGTGCGCTTGTCGAGCATATGCAATCCTCCCAAAGGCACGCAAAAGGCGCGGCCATTTGGTCCGAATTTCTACGGAAGCAGCCGGCTTGTCAATCACAAACGATCAATATCGATCATATTGCACTGCACAATGAAATTATATGATCGGAAATGATTGACACTGCGCGTTTTGGGTGCCTAGATGCTCAGGCAGGGAGGAACCATGCACGAAAAAGAGCGCCACAGGATCATTCTGTCCGCCGTCCAGGAAAAGCCTGTGGTGACGGTGCAGGAGATGGTCGACCTGACGGAGTCCTCCGAGGCGACGATCCGGCGCGATATCGCGGCTCTCCACGTCCAGAAGCGGCTGCGGCGCGTGCGCGGCGGCGCCGAGGCAATCTCGCCGCCGCAGTTCATCGGGCTGGCCGGCCGGCCCTTTTCCGTCAACGAAACGATCAACGCCTCGCAGAAGCGGTCGATCGCGCGTGAAGCGGTAGAGCTGTGCAAGGACGGCGAACCAATCATCATCAATGGCGGCACCACCACGTTCCAGATGGTGCATTTCCTGACCGGCCGCCGCATGCCGATCTTCACCAATTCGTTCCCGATCGCCGAGCACCTGCTCAAGCACTCCAAGAACACGGTGATGCTGTCGGGCGGCACCATTTATCGCGAGCAGAACATCATCCTGTCGCCCTTCGACAATGACGTGACGCGCAATTTCTATGCGCGCCGCATGTTCATGGGCGCGCAGGGTCTGGGGCCGCTCGGCCTGATGGAGGGCGATCCGCTTTTGATCCAGGCGGAGCAGAAACTGATCGACCAAGCCGACGAGTTGGTGGTGCTGGTCGATTCCTCGAAATTCCGCAAACGCTCCAGCCTGATCCTGTGCGGCCTGTCGCGCATCGCCACCGTCATCACCGATGACGGCATCGAGGATCGCGAAGCCAAGATGCTGGAGACCGCGGGGGTGACGCTGATCGTCGCCCGCACATCCGCGACCAACAAGGAAGAATCTTCACTGCAGGCCTGAGGCCAACTCGCGCTCGCAGCGACGATGGAATGCAACGCTCAAGGGAGGAAATTCGATGAGCTTCTTGAAGAAATTGATGGTGACGGCTGCATTCTCAGCCGCCATGTTCGTGAATGCCGCCTATGCCGAAAACGTCAAGATCGCACTGGTGGTGAAATCGCTCGGCAACGGCTTCTTCGATGCCGCCAACAAGGGCGCCGAAGAGGCGGCCAAGGAACTCGGCGATGTCGACATCATCTACACCGGCCCGACCAAGGCGACCGCCGAAGCGCAGATCGAAGTGGTCAATTCGCTGATCGCGCAGAAGGTCAACGCCATCGCCATTTCGGCCAATGACGCCGACGCCTTGGTGCCGGTGCTGAAGAAGGCCATGGAACGCGGCATCACCGTCATCTCGTGGGATTCGGGCGTCGCTAAGGAAGGCCGCCAGCTTCACCTCAACCCGTCCGATACCGGCCTGATCGGTGAGACCATCATCAAGCTTGCCGCCGACCACCTGCCGGAAGGCGGCGAGGTCGCCATCCTGTCGGCCTCCTCGACCGCCACCAACCAGAACGCCTGGATTGACGCGGCCAAGAAAATCCTGCCGGAGAAGTTCCCCAAGATCAAACTCGTCGCCACCGTCTACGGCGATGACGATTCGGCCAAGAGCACCGACGAAGCCAAGGGCCTGTTGAAGTCCTATCCGAACCTCAAGGCGATTATCGCGCCGACCACCGTCGGCGTCGTCGCCGCCGCCCAGGTCGTCACCGATGAGAACCTGATCGGCAAGGTAAATGTCACCGGTCTCGCGCTGCCGTCGGAGTTCAAGAAGTTCATCGACAACGGTTCCAGTCAGGCGGTTGCCCTGTGGAACCCGATCGACCTCGGCTACTCGGCCGTCTACCTCGCCCATGATCTGGCGGTGAAGAAGGAAGAGGCGAAGCCCGGCGCCACGCTGTCGATCGGCCGCGTCGGCAAGGTCACGCTCGACGACACCAACTCGGCTGCGATGGCTCCGCCCTTCCAGTTCGACAAGTCGAACATCGAAAAGTTCTCCAAGATCTATTGATCTGGAGTTCTCTCGAGCTGACGCGGCGGGGCTCACGTCCCGCCGCGTCTTTAAACGAACCTTGTTTCAGGGCTTGATACAATTATGGACACGACAG
>NZ_RZOM01000462.1:0-4608 GCF_003999175.1 Mesorhizobium sp. M7A.F.Ca.ET.027.03.2.1
GTTCTAACCATTGCGCCCGCCGGTTCCGCCCTGATCGACGCCCTGTCGCCGGACCGTCGCGTCATTTATGACGACATCGAACAGCGCTTCGGCCACGAAAAGCTCGAGCAGTTGCTCGATCTGCTGGAGACGCTGATCGACGGCGAGAGCTGATCGTTCCGGCTACCGCAGAGGTTTCGACGGTCGCTTGGTTGACGGCCCGCATACCTTGAAAATGGCCGAAACACCCGATGGGGGTCAGCTAACCTCGCAACCTCGCCCCTTCCGGATCGAAGAACGGTATCGGCGCCGCGACCGCACGCGTCGGCTTACCACCGATATCAATGCTCAATTCGGTGCCGACAGCCGTGAAGGGCAGCCGCAGATGCGCGGTGGCCAGCACCTTGCCGAGGGAATAGCCGTGGTCGCTGTAGGTGACGATGCCGGCGTCCTCGCCATCGGCCAGAATCCTGGCATCGGCCGCGGCCGGCTTGTCGCCGTCGAGGATCAGTCCGACCCATTGCTCGTCGAGGCCCTTGTCGCGAACCTTGAGCAAAGCTTCGCGGCCGATGAAATCGCCCTTGTCGAACTTGATCCAGCGGTCGAGGCCGACATGGAACGGGGTGCGGGTCTCGTCCATGTCGATGCCGTGCGCCGGATAGGCCTTTTCCAGGCCCAGCGTGAACATCGCCAGCACGCCATAGGGTTTCAGGCCAAAGTCACGGCCGGTGCGCATCAGCGCGTCCCAGAGAGAGGCCGCCTCGTCGGCCGGCACGAACAGTTCGAAGCCGAGTTCGCCGGTGACGCCGGTGCGCGAGATCAGTACTCTCGTGCCGTTGATATGGCCCGACGTGAACGACCAGCGCTTCAGTCCATCCAGATCGGCATCCGCGATCAACGCTTTCAGCAGTTCGCGCGAGCGCGGACCCTGGATGGTCGGGAAGGCGATGGCCGCCGTGATGTCGGTGACATAGGCCTTGCGGCCCTGAGCGTGATGCTGCAGCCAGGGCAGCATCTTCAGGCGGTTGACCGAGCCGGTCACCAGCATGAAGTGCTCCGGGCCCAACCGAAACACGGTGAGGTCGTCCATGATGCCGCCATCCTCGCGGCAGACCGTGGAATAGCGGACCTGGCCCGGTTTCATGGCAGCGGCATTATTGACGATGACATGGTTGACCAGCGCCTCGGCCTCCGGCCCCTTGATATCCATCTTGCCCATCGTGCTGAGATCCTGCACGCCGACATTCCTGCGGGTGTTCAGGTGCTCGTCGGCAATGCCGGAATAAGTTTTGGCCGAGATGAAATCGCCCCCGACACGACCCATGGTCGCGCCCAGCCCGACGATGCTGCTGTAGAAAGGGGAACGCCGCTCAGCCAAGGAAGTCTCCATCATGAATTGCGATCCAGAGACCGTTTCGAAATTCGCTCTGGCGAGTCATATGATGGTGGTTTCGAGAACCGGAGCGCAGCGGACATTCAGGTCCGTGAGCACCGGAAGCGCAGAAAACGCCTTCAGATGGCCGCCAGAGTAGAGTTTCCAAACGGTCTCAGCTGCCGTAGACGTCGAACGAGAAGTATTTGTCGTTGATTTCCTTGTACTTGCCATTGGCGCGCAGCGCGTCGATGGCCGCATTGAGCTTGTCGGCCAACTCCTTGTTGCCCTTCTGCAGGGCGATGCCGACGCCGGGGCCGTGTATGGCCGGATCGGCCGTCAGCGTGCCGAGCAGCTTGCAGCAGGCGCCGTCTGGCTTCTTCAACCACTCGGTCAGGATGATCGAGCCGTCCATCATCGCGTCGAGGCGGCCATTGGCCATGTCGGTGCGGGCATCGTCGCCCGTCGGATAGGCCTTGACCGTCGAGCCTGCATATTTCTGGTCGGCGAATTTCTGGTGGATGGTCGCGGTCTGCACGCCGAGCGCCTTGCCTTTCAGATCGTCCGGCGAGGTGCCTGATATGGTCGAATCCTTCGGTACGGCGATGGCCGGCGGCGTCTGGTAGTATTTGTGGGTGAACTCGACCTTCTCGGCCCGCTCGGGCGTGATGGTGATGTTGATGATGGCGTCGAACTTGCCGGCCTGCAGCGCCGGTATGGAACCATCGAAATCCTGCACGCTGAACTCGCATTCGGCCTTCATCTCGGCGCATAGCGCCTTCCCCAAGTCGATGTCGAAGCCGCCCAGCGTGCCGTCGGCACTGGCGTAATTGAAGGGCGGATAGGCGCCCTCGGTGCCGATCCTGAGTTTTTTGTCCTGGGCGGAGGCGGCGCCCGTGGCAAGGGTGAGAGCGACGGAAGCGGCAAGCGCGAAACGACCGAAAAGACGCATGTTCGAGTTCCCCGTTGAAAGCGGGAAGTCTACGGGCTTTCATGATCCCGGCGGAGACGGAAACGACATGCGCTGCGGCGATCGCGGCGCGGCGAGCGGACCAAGCCCTCACGATTGGTCGTGCGTTAGCCGGCGCGCTGCTTGTTCGTCGCTGTCCGGTCGATGCCGAGTTCGCCTGCCGAGAGGACAACGCCAAATTTTTCGTTGGCTTCCTCGACCGTATAGTAACCCAACGCCACGTCGCGCAGCACCAGATCCGGATCGCGCTGCAGCGGATCGCCGTAGCCGCCACCGCCCGGCGTGCCGACACGCACGCGGTCGCCGGCCTTGAGCGCGATGTCCTGCTCCTTGGACAAATGCGGTGGTACATGTTCCTCGCCGTTGCGGAAGACGGTCACCATGTTGACCGCGCCATCCCTGCCGCCGAGTGCGCCTTGGGGGCCGAAACGGCCGTGATCCATGACGAAAGAAGCACGGGCGTCACCGCGCAGGATTTCGACCTCATAGGCGAGCCCGAATCCGCCGCGATGCTTGCCGGCGCCACCCGAACCTTCGCGCAGGGCATAATGGCGGTAGAGCACAGGAAAGGCCTGCTCCATGATCTCGACCGGCGGCGATTTGGAAATGCCGATGGTCGAGCAGCCATTGGTCAGCCCGTCATGGCCTGAATTGCCGCCATAGCCGCCGCCGGAGATCTGGTACATGACGTAGTCGCGGCCGCGCGCCGGATCGTTGCCGCCGAGCGCGAAATTGCCGCTGGAGCCGGCGGGCGCCGCCGTCACCTTGTCCGGCAACGCCTGCACCATCGCCGCGAACACCGCTTCCGCGATGCGCTGCGACACTTCGGCCGCGCAGCCCGATACGGGGCGCGGATATCTGGCATCGAGGAACGTGCCTTCCGGCCGCTTGACTTCAAGCGGTTCGAAGGCACCGGCGCTGATCGGCACATCAGGGAAAATGTGGCGCATGGCGAGATAGACCGACGACAAGGTCGTCGCCAGCACACTGTTCATCGGCCCGGCGCAGGGCTTTGACGAGCCGGTGAAATCGAAGGTCAGCGTATTGCCTTTTTTCTCGACGGCGAGCGCGATGGTCAGCGGCTCGTTGACCACCCCGTCGGAATCGACAAACGCCTTGGAATGGTAGATGCCGTCGGGAATGGCTGAGATGTTGGCGCGCATCTGCTCGGCCGCGCGGCGGCGCAGTTCGGCGATCGCCTCGACAACCGTTTCATCACCGTAACGATCCAGGATCCCATTGAGCCGGTCCTGGCCGATCAGCAGTGCCGCAGCCTGGGCGCGGATGTCGCCGATGCGCTGGTCGGCAACGCGGATGTTGGAGCAGATGATGGCGTAGATTTCCGGATCGAGCACGCCCTTCTTGAACAGTTTGACCGGCGGCAGTCGCAGGCCTTCCTGCTCGACTGCGGTCGCCGAGGCCGAAAAACCGCCCGGCACCGAACCGCCAATGTCGGGCCAATGGCCGGTGTTGGACAGCCAGCAGAAAATCTTGCCGTCCCGGTAGACCGGCATGGCGAAGCGCACATCCATCAGATGGGTGCCGCCGAGATAGGGGTCGTTGACGATGTAGATGTCGCCCGGCTCCGGGGCCAAGCACCGGCCATCGGCGATCATCTCGATCACCGTCCTGGTCGAATATTGCATGACGCCGACGAACACCGGCAGGCCCTGGCTGCCTTGCGCGATCAGCGAACCATCGACGGCCGAATAGATGCCGTCGGAGCGGTCATTGGCCTCGGCGATGACAGGCGAGAAGGCGGCGCGCGAGAAGGTCAGGTCCATCTCGTCGCAGACCTGCTGCAGTGCCGCCTGCAGGACCGAAAGGGTGATGGCGTCGAGCTTTGCCCTATCAAGATTTGGCATCTCAGGCCTCGCCAATGTCGATGATGATGTTGCCGTCGGCGTCGCTGCGTGCGCGGTCGCCGGGCTCGAGCACGGTGGTGGCATCCATCTGTTCGAGGATCGCCGGCCCTTCGATTTCAGCGTCAAGCGGCAGCTTTTCACGCGCGTATACCGGCGTGTCGTGCCATTGGCCGGCGTACCAGACCGGCCGGATCTCGCGCCGCGCCTCGTCGAGCGTTGTTGCGCGCCCAGCCGGGTCGATCAGGCGCGACAGGTCTATCGACGGGCGGACGCCCGTCACCGAGGTGTTGAGATTGACAAGGTTGGCGCGGATTTCCGGCAGTTCGACCTTGAAGCGGGCAAAATAGGCCTTTTCGAAAAGCTGCTGCAGCGTTGCCCGCGTCACCGATGAGGACGGCAGCGGCACGTTGATGATGTGGGTC
>NZ_RZOM01000463.1:0-4594 GCF_003999175.1 Mesorhizobium sp. M7A.F.Ca.ET.027.03.2.1
GATCGACGGGCTTTGGCTGCGGCTCGGCCTGCAACCGGGCAGCGTCTCGCGCGAACAGGCCGTCCGCCAGGTCAAGAATTATGTCGCGGGTCGGCTGGCCCTGCGGGAGCCCGTCACCGAAGTTCATACCGTGGGATAGGCGGTAGTGGGGCATTTGATGCCGCGAATGCCGTTGTCGTGACCCGCCGTGAACTCCTATATGCTTACAGAAAGTATGGGACGGCGTATGACAATCGAGTGCATAGCCCCGCCGAATGCACTGGTGCGCGGAAAGAGTGGATCGAAGGTAATCCAGACATCAAGCACGTCAGCACGTCATTTGCCGAACGCCAAAACCGGACTATGCGGATGCATATGCGCCGCTTCACGCGCCTGACCAACGGCAGCGGAAGCTCACGCCAACGCCGTTGCCCTGCACTTCATGTATTACAACTTTGTCCGCATTCATGCTTCATGCGCATGACGCCCGCGATGGCCGCCGGCGTGACTGGCAAGCTTTGGGAGATTAGCGATATCGTTGCGCTGATCGAGGCGAAGGAAGCCGAAAAGCCAGCGGCTCGGGGGCGTACCGAAAGAAAGGTGTCTCAACTGATTGATCCTCAACCCATCACGAATGAAAATATCCTGAGGGTTCTTTGCATCGTCCTCGTCGAAATTCGCGCGACCGATGATCTATCCAGAGCTCGTATGCTCGCGGATTCATTTCACAACGCACCGGCCATGATCGCCTCTGGCGCCGGTCCGCAGGATACCTGGGCAAGTGTACTTGGAACCGCTCGCAGGCTTGATATGGAACGATATGTCGTCTCACTGCTGAGCCACGTTCAGGCGAGACAGATTTCAAACTGACCCACTACCGGATAGGCTGGCCGCTTGACCTCGCCCGCTGATATGCGGTGCTCTCGCGGCGGCCAGAGAAGCCTTGGAGCGTCGGATGAGACTTCACAACAAACGCGCGCTGGTCACCGGTGGGTCGGACGGTATCGGCCTGGCGATCGCCGAAGCCTTTTTGGTGAGGGTGCGGACGTCCTGATCGTCGGCCGCGACACCAAGAGCTCGACGCCGCCCGCAAGCAGATCGGCGGCACTATCGAGACGCTGCCGGCCGATCTTGCCACATCGGCCGGCATCGCAGCCGTCGTCGAGCATGTGAAGAAATCCAGTCGGCCTCTCGATGTCCTCGTCAACAATGCCGGGGTGGCTTTCCTGGTGCCGTTCGAGACCGTCAGCGAGGCGCAGTTCCAGCAATCCTTCGCGCTCAATGTGACGGCGGTGTTCTTCCTCACCCAGGGCCTGCTGCAGCATCTCGCGGCGCCGCATCGGTGATCAACATCTCGTCCTATTCGCCAACAAGATGATCCCGAGCGGCCGTCGAGCCTCTATTCGCTGTCGAAGGGCGCGTTGAATCCGCTGACCAAATCGCTGGCCTTCGAACTCGGCCCGCGCGGCATCCGCGTCAACGCCATCGCGCCCGGCACGGTGGACACCGCCATGCGGCGCAGGACCGTCGACAATCTGCCGGCCGAGGCAAAGGCGGAGCTGAAGGCCTATGTCGAGCGCAGCTATCCGCTGGGCCGCATCGGCCGCCCCGACGATCTGGCCGGTATCGCGGTCTATCTCGCTAACGACGAGGCGTCCTGGACCAGCGGCGGCATCTTCTCCATTGACGGGGGTTATACGGCGGGGTGAGCTGGTTTTCTCCCTCCTTGGGGGAGATGGCCGGCAGGCCGGAGGGGGTCGCCTCGCGTGGAGCGCCAGCCTCTTCCGGCGGCGATAAGAGGTCGCGCCCGGTCGAACCGACCCCCTCTGTCGCCTTCGGCGACATCTCCCCCTCGAGGGGGGAGATCACCTTCAACCGATTTGCATACTTGCCGCCCGCAATCTCCGCTTGAAGCCGTTTGTGCAACGCGATACGCCGTTGCCGACTTCGACAAGGAGAGACCCGTGACCGCTGCAAATACCAGAACCGAAACCGACACGTTCGGTCCCATCGAAGTTGCCGCCGACCGGTACTGGGGCGCGCAGGCGCAGCGTTCGCTCGGCAATTTCAAGATCGGCTGGGAGAAGCAGCCGGCGTCGATCGTGCGCGCGCTGGGCATCGTCAAGCGGGCGGCGGCCGAAGCCAACATGGAGCTCAAGCGGCTTGATCCTTCGATCGGCAAGACGATTGTTGAGGCGGCGCAAGAGGTCATCGACGGCAAGCTCGATGAGCATTTCCCGCTGGTGGTCTGGCAGACCGGCTCGGGCACGCAGTCCAACATGAACGCCAATGAGGTGATCTCCAACCGGGCGATCGAGATGCTGGGCGGCGTCATGGGCTCTAAGAAGCCGGTGCATCCCAACGATCACGTCAATATGAGCCAGTCGTCGAACGACACCTATCCGACGGCCATGCACATCGCCTGCGCCGAACGCATCGTGCACGATCTGTTGCCGGCGCTGAAGCACCTGCACAAGGCGCTCGCCGCCAAGAGCAGAGAGTTCAATCACATCATCAAGATCGGCCGCACGCACACGCAGGATGCCACCCCGCTAACGCTTGGCCAGGAATTTTCGGGCTATGCGGCGCAGGTCGCCTCGTCGATCAAGCGCATCGAGCTGACATTGCCCGGCCTGCAGGAACTGGCGCAGGGCGGCACTGCCGTCGGCACCGGCCTCAACGCACCGGTCGGCTTCGCCGAACGGGTGGCGGATCGCATCGCCAGCATTACCGGCATCGCCTTCGTCACCGCGCCGAACAAGTTCGAGGCGCTGGCGGCCCATGATTCCATGGTGTTTTCGCACGGCGCCATCAATGCGGCGGCCGCCGCGCTGTTCAAGATCGCCAACGACATCCGTTTCCTCGGTTCCGGTCCGCGTTCGGGGCTCGGCGAGCTGTCGCTGCCGGAAAACGAGCCGGGCTCGTCGATCATGCCGGGCAAGGTCAACCCGACCCAGTGCGAGGCGCTGACACAGGTCTGCGTGCAGGTGTTCGGCAACAATGCGGCGCTCACCTTCGCCGGCAGTCAGGGCCATTTCGAGCTCAACGTCTACAACCCGCTGATGGCCTACAACTTCCTGCAGTCGGTGCAGTTGCTCTCCGACGCCTCGGTGTCCTTCACCGACAATTGCGTCGTCGGCATCGAGGCGCGCGAAGACAACATCAAGGCGGCACTCGACCGATCGCTGATGCTGGTGACGGCACTGGCGCCGACCATCGGCTACGACAATGCCGCCAAGATCGCCAAGACCGCGCACAAGAAGGGCACCACGCTGCGCGAGGAAGCGCTTGCAACCGGGCTGGTCAGCGAAGCCGATTACGACCGGCTGGTGCGGCCGGAGGACATGACGCATCCGGGGTAAGCAATTCGAGGAAAAGTGTCTTGCGGTTTTCGGTCCGGAATTACGTCAACCAAAAGCCGGGGGTTTCGTGACGGGAGAATTTACTCCGGTCACGGCGTGACCCAAAGCGAATTTTGCGCAGGCCGCCCGATCACGGAAACGTAAGTACTGTGAACAATGTGTCGCCAGTCTGGTGGCTTTGGTGAACAGTCGGCTTGCTCTATCTCCCCGGTATCAACCCATCCCGGAGAGCCACCATGTCCATCAACACTTCAGTCGCCGGTTCCGGCGCATCCAATGCCTCGACCACCATCCTCCTCGGCCGCGTCCTGCTTGCCGTCATCTTCCTGCTTTCAGGCTTCGGCAAGCTGACCGCCATCGCCGGCACGGCCGGCTATTTCGGTGCCCTCGGCCTGCCCTTGCCGACCGTAACGGCCATTGTCGTCGGCCTGATCGAGCTTCTCGGCGGCCTCGCCATCCTCGTCGGCTTCAAGACCCGGATTGTTGCCTGGGTGCTGGCGATCTTCACCGTCGCTACCGGCTTGGTCGCCCACACCGGTTGGGCCGACCAGATGCAAATGATCCAGTTTCTCAAGAACCTCGCCATTGCGGGCGGCTTCCTCGTGCTGGCTTCCTCGGGCGCCGGCGCCTATTCGATCGACGCTAAGCGCGGCTGAGCCAAGAACCGGCAATAGCCGACAAAAAGCGGCGCGGAATTTTCCGCGCCGCTTTTTCGTTATCGGTGTATGCCCGCCGATCTGCTGGCCGGAGTTTTCTGCTAGGATAGGGGCTATCGGGACGAAGCCGGCCGGCGGCCGAGGGAGGTGAACATGCCCCGCAACGCGCTGCTCCTGCTCTCCCGGCTGCTGCTCGCCGCCCTGTTCGTGCCCTCCGGTTTCCAGGCATTGAGCGACATAGCCGGCACCACAGGCTATTTCGTAAACCTCGGCCTGCCGCTGCCGGCACTTGCCGCCTGGGGCACGGGACTGTTCGAAGTGATCGCCGGGCTGCTCGTCCTGGTCGGTTTCCAGACCCGGATCGCGGCGCTGCTGCTCGCTGCCTTCTGCATTGCCGCCGGGTTCATCGGCCATTACGGCCAGGGCGGCGGCGACGCGATGCTCTCCTTCCTGCACCAGCAGATGCTGATGAAGGACATTGCGATATCAGGCGGATCTGTTGCGCTGGCGATGGCCGGTGCGGGAGCCTGGTCGGTCGACGGGCGCGGCCATCGCATGTGGAATTCCTGAGATGTCTGCCCGGCACGGACCCCCACC
>NZ_RZOM01000464.1:0-4590 GCF_003999175.1 Mesorhizobium sp. M7A.F.Ca.ET.027.03.2.1
GCCAAATCCTCGACGAGTGCTGCAAAGACGGGTTCGCCAGGCAGGCCGCTATCTGCTTTCCAGCCCGCCAGAGCGGCAATTGTGCGCGGCAGGTTGTTCGAGAAATCCGAGTTGTCGACGGCCAGAGCGAGGAAGCGCGCTACCGGCCACAGAAACAGAATGACGACGAACAGAATAAGCGGGGCCGTCAACAGGGCGAGCATGCCGCCCCGTTGGCGCCGCTTCATAGCCGGCTTTGTCCCGACCAACATGCCTGGGTTACTTCGCGAGCCAGGCCTTGAAGCGTTCTTCCAGTGCTTCCTTGTGCTCGGTCCAGAAGTCGTTGTCATAGGAGGCGCCGTACTGAAGGTGCTCCGGCGACGTCGGCAGGTTGGCCTTCCAATCCGCGGGAATGAGGTCGGCGGCTTCCTTGCGGCCGGTGCCATAGGCATAGAGTTTCGAGAAGCCGGCCTGGTTTTCAGGGATGGAGAACCACTTGAGGAGATCCAGCCCGGCCTGCTGGTGCGGCGCGCCCTTCACCACCGCCCAGTAGTCGGTGCCATAGAAGAAGCCAGCGTCCCATGCGATCGCATAGGGCTTCTTCTCGTTGATGGCTTCGTTGGTGATGCGCGCATTGAACCCGTCGCTGAGAGCCACTTCACCACTGTCGAGGTTCTGGATGCCCTGCGTCGTTGTGGACCACCAGACGACGTTCGGCTTGATCTTGTCGAGCATGGCGAAAGCCCGATCGACACCTTCCGGCGTGGCCAGCACCTTGTACATGTCCTCGCGTTTCACGCCGTCGGCCATCAGCGCATTTTCCAGCGTGAACTGTGCCTGCTGGTAAAGCCCGCGCTTTCCCGGAAATTTCTCGACGTTCCAGAAATCCGCCCAGCTCTTCGGCGCGGCGTCACCTTTGTAGACCTTCGTGTTGTAGGCAAGGACCGTAGCCCAGGTGTCGGATGCGACGCCGCATTCGTGCAGGGTGCCTGGGAGATAATTCGCCGCGTCGCCGGTGATCTCGGGCGTCAGCGGAACGAACAGGCCTTCGGCGCAGCCGACTTCCATGGCGGGCGCTTCGACCGAGACGACGTCATAAGTGATGTTGCCTGCCTGCACCTGGGCACGCACCTTGGCGACCTCGCCGCCCCACTCTTCCATGACGATCGGGACCCCCGTCTGTTCGGTGTACTTGTCCCAGACTCCATCCTTGTAGGCCTTGTCCCATGTACCACCCCAGCCGACCACCGTGACGGGGTCGGCCGCGGACGCGGCCAAAGTCGAGGTCGCGAGGCAGATCGCGGCGGCAGATACGGCTTGCAGATAAGTCCTCATTGCAGTTCCCCTTTCTTATCGTTGTAGATTTGATCAAATTTCAAACGCAAAATGGATTGATTAGCAACAGGAATTTGCGATAGGGTGCAAAAAAGTTGAAAAGACGAGGAGATTTGATCGAATGCTGCAAGGCACTAGAGACCTGCGCGCCAATGTTAGTCTCGCTGCTGTTCTGGATGAGGCCCGACAGCGTTTCGCTGACGCCAACCCGAACAGCCTGGCGCGTCAGAACGAGGCCGCGGCATCGTTGCCGGGCGGCAATACGAGGGCTGTTCTATGGTATCGGCCATTCCCCGTATCGTTTGTTTCCGGTGAAGGCTGCAGGGTGACCGATCTGGACGGCCATACCTATGTCGACCTGGTCTCGGAATACAGTGCCGGTTTCTACGGCCACTCCGACAAGGCGATTTCGGCGGCCCTTGTGGACGTCATACAGGGTGGCATCATGCTGGGCGCACCCAACCGCTATGAGGCGCGCCTGGCTGCCGCGGTGGTCGACCGTTTTCCGGCCATCGAGCGCGTGCGCTTCTGCAACTCGGGCACCGAGGCGAACATCATGGCTATTTCGGCGGCTCGCGCCATTACCCAGCGCTCGAAGATACTCGCATTCCGCGAGGGCTACCACGGTGGCGTACTCACCTTTGCGCATGGCGGCTCGCCACTCAATTTGCCTTTCCCCTTTGTCTTCGCCGACTACAACGATAGTGCAGGCGCCGTGGCGGTCATCAAGGAACAGGGCGACGAGCTTGCCGCGGTGATCGTCGAGCCGATGATGGGCGGCGGCGGCTGCATCCCGGCGACGCGTGAGTTCCTGGAAGCGCTGCGCGCGGTGACGAAGGAGACCGGGGCGCTGCTGATTTTCGACGAGGTCATGACTTCGCGCCTCGACTACCGCGCGCTCCACGGGGCGCATGGGATTTTTCCCGATTTCGTGACGCTCGGCAAGTATATCGGCGGCGGCGCCAGTTTTGGCGCATTCGGTGGACGCGCCGACCTCGTCGATCGCTTCGATCCGGCTTTGCCCGGTGCGTTCTCGCATGGCGGGACGTTCAACAACAATATTCTCAGCATGGCTGCTGGCTTCACCGGTCTGACCCAGGTGCTGACGCAAGAGGCGAGCCGCGCGATCAATGCGCGCGGCGATCGCCTGCGCGAAGCGATGAACGTCTCCCTTGAAAGGCATGGCGTCGAGGGCATCGTCATAGGGCGTGGGTCGTTGATGAACCTGCATTTCGTCAGGGGGCCGGTGGACACTCCGGCGCGGCTCGACGATGCCGATCCTTCGGTGATTGCGCTTTGGCATATCGAAATGCTGTTGCGAGGGTACTACGTGACGCCGCGCGGCATGCTGGCGTTGTCACTGCCATTTGGCGACGCCGAACTCGACGGCTTCGCCGGCGCATTCGACGATTTCCTGTCGAGCAACCTCAAAATACTGCCGCGCCGGACAAACTGATGCTTGATCGCAAGGATGCCAGTGCCGGCTCGGCCGCGCAAAAGACAGCTCATGTTCGTGTCCATACGGGCTTGAAGGAAGCACTGATGAACGGTGACTTCCTGCCCGGCCAAAGACTGGTCGTGCGACAGCTTGCCGAACAGTACCGGACCAGCGCCATGCCGGTGCGCGAGGCCTTGCGGCAACTCGTCAGCGACGAGGCAATGTTCGACCACCCAAATCGGGGCGTCATCGTCCCCGAGGCCACGGTGGCGCGTATTTCGGATCTGGTGCGTGTGCGCTGCAGCGTCGAAGGAACGGCGGCCGAGTGGGCCGCGACGACCATCACGCCCGAAGAACTCGATGAATTGGCGAAGCTGAACGGGCTGATGCGCGAATGCGTCGAGAGCAATGTCATGGCTAATTATCTCGGCCTGAACAGGCGCTTCCATTTCACGATGTACCATGCCGCGCGGTCACCTCTCATCCAGCAGATCATTGAGAAATTGTGGCTGCAGGCAGGACCGTTTCTGAACATCGTCCGCTCGGACGTGACCTACGGCCTGGGCCTGGACCATCACGACGAAATGCTCGCGGCGCTGCGTCGCGCCGATGGCGCGGCTGCGCGCAAGGCGCTGGTTGCCGATCTGCGTGAGGCCGCCGACATCATTCTTCGCGCCGCGGCGGCGGCTGAGGCTCAGCCTGCGCGCAAACGCCCGGCTTCGGCACGCCGTGATCCCAAGGCGCAGGCGCGGTGATGGGCGGATCCCCGCGTGGCCCGGTTCATGTCGAGTTTCGTGGCGTCAGCAAGCGCTACGGGCAGACGGTCCAGGCGGTGCGTCAGCTCGACCTGGAAATCATGCGCGGCGAATTCCTGACGCTGCTGGGGCCTTCCGGGTCTGGCAAGACGACGGCGTTGATGATGCTTGCGGGGTTCGAAGATACGACCGAGGGCGAAATCCTCATTGACGGTCAGCGCATCGACAACGTTCCCGCCAATCGTCGCGGCATCGGCATGGTGTTCCAGAACTACGCGCTTTTCCCGCACATGACGGTCGCCGAAAACCTGGCTTTCCCGCTCGAGGTCCGCAAACTTGGCCGCGACGAGGTGACGCGACGTGTCAGGAACGTTCTCGATATGGTCCAGTTGCCCGAATTCGGCAACCGGCGTCCGGCGCAGCTTTCGGGTGGGCAGCAACAACGCGTCGCGGTTGCCCGCGCCCTGATCTTCGAACCAAATCTTGTCCTGATGGACGAACCGCTCGGCGCCCTCGACAAGCAATTGCGCGAGCAGATGCAGTTCGAAATCAAGGATATCCATGCCCGGCTCGGCGTCACGTTCGTTTATGTGACACACGACCAGACCGAGGCGCTGACCATGTCGGACCGGATCGCGGTGTTCAGTGCCGGCCGCATCGAGCAGCTTTCGACACCACGCGAACTGTATGAGCGTCCGACGGGCAGCTTTGTGGCGAGCTTCATCGGCGAGAACAACCGCATGTCCGGCACCGTGCTTGCCGGCGGTGAAAACGGTGGCGTGGCCGTCCATCTCGACGATGGCGATCTGGTGTTGAACGCCATTTCCCCTGGCGCGACGCCCCCTGCGGGCGCCAGGGTGACGCTGTCGATCAGGCCCGAGCGCATGTCCTTATTGCACGATGGCTCCACCGCCCTCAACGTGATTGCGGCAACCGTCGTTCAGTCCGTCTATGTCGGGGATCACATCCGGCTCGTCGCTGTGACGGCGGGCGGCCTGAAATTCATTGTCAAGCTTGCCGCATCGTCGTCTCGGTCCGAACTCAATGCGGGCGAGGCGGTTCGATTGGGCTGTGGTCGTGAGG
>NZ_RZOM01000465.1:0-4584 GCF_003999175.1 Mesorhizobium sp. M7A.F.Ca.ET.027.03.2.1
TCACCATCCTGTTCGAGGGCGAAGAGGAATCCGGCTCGCCCTCGTTGAAGCCGTTCCTCGAAGCCAATGCCGACGAACTCAAGGCCGATTTCGCGCTGGTTTGCGATACCGGCATGTGGGACCGCGACACGCCGTCGATCTGCGTCGGGCTGCGCGGGCTGGTCGGCGAGGAGATCACGGTGAAGGCGGCCGATCGCGACCTTCATTCGGGCCTCTATGGTGGTGCCGCCGCCAATCCGATCCGCATCCTGGCCAGGGTGTTGGCCGATATCCACGACAAGGACGGCCATATCACCATCCCCGGCTTCTATGACGGCGTCGAGGAAACACCGTCGCAGATCCTGAAATCATGGGAGACGCTCGGCGAGACCGCCGAGACGTTCCTGGGACCGGTCGGCCTGTCGATCCCGTCGGGCGAAAAGGGCCGCTCCGTGCTGGAGTTGACCTGGGCGCGGCCGACGGCCGAGTTCAACGGCATCATCGGCGGCTACACCGGCAAGGGCTTCAAGACGGTGATCGCGGCCGAAGCCTCGGCGAAGGTGTCGTTTCGCCTTGTCCACAAGCAGGATCCCAAGAAAATTCGCGCTGCGTTCCAGAAATTCGTCAAGGAGCGGATTCCGGCCGACTGTTCGGTCGAATTCCATCCGCATGGCGGCTCGCCGGCAATCCAGCTTTCCTACGACTCGCCCTTCCTGGCCAAGGCCAAGAATGCGCTGTCCGACGAATGGCCGAAGCCGGCGGTGACGACGGGCAGCGGCGGCTCCATTCCGGTTGTCGGCGATTTCCAGACCTATCTCGGTATGGAATCGCTGCTGGTCGGGTTCGGCCTCGACGACGACCGCATCCACTCGCCCAACGAGAAATACGAGCTCAGCTCCTTCCACAAGGGCCAGCGCTCCTGGGCGCGGATTCTCGATGCCTTGGCGCGCTGAGCGGCGGAAACTCCTGTTTTCCTGTTGATTTTTCAGCGGATCGCGGCGAGGACGGGCCATAAGACAAAGCGCTGCAGCGTCCCTTGCGGGTCAGGGGACACTGTAGGGCTCGACCGGAGAAGACAATGGCCGATATCCGTTTCCATAAAAACGACCTGCCCGACCTCTCGCACTACAATGTCGGGGCAGTGGCCATCGACACCGAGACGCTCGGGCTCAATCCGCATCGTGACCGGCTGTGCGTGGTGCAGATTTCGCCCGGCGACGGCACGGCCGACGTCATCCAGATCGCGCCTGGCCAGAAGAAGGCGCCGAACCTCGTCAGCCTGCTGCGGAACCGTGGCGTAACCAAGCTGTTCCACTACGGACGCTTCGATCTTGCCGTGCTCTACAATGCGTTCGGCGTGATGCCGGAGCCGGTGTTCTGCACCAAGATCGCCTCGCGGCTGACCCGCACCTACACCGACCGCCACGGGCTGAAGGACATCTGCTTCGAGCTTCTTGGCGTCGGCCTGTCCAAGGCGCAGCAATCGTCGGACTGGGCGGCCGAGACGCTGTCGCCCGAACAGCTCGAATATGCCGCTTCCGACGTGCTCTATCTGCACCGTTTGCGCGATGTGCTCGCCGGACGCCTGGCGCGCGATGGGCGGACCAAGGAGGCCGATGCCTGCTTCCGCTTCCTGCCGACGCGTGCCAAGCTTGACCTGATGGGCTGGGACGAAGAGGATATCTTTGCCCACAGCTGACGGTCGTCCGGCCAGCACATCGCGCAGCCGGTACCGGCTGGAACCGGATGCGGGCCGCGGCGTTCTGTCGGCTCAGTTTGTCGGTGCAATTGGGGGATGATGACATGGCGGACAGAAAGCCGATTGCGACCGCGCCGACAGACGGCTCCAAGGTCTCCGTCACGTGGAAGGATAGCGACGGCGTGTTCAACGAATCCATCGCGCAATATCGCGACGACGGCTGGTGGGTCTATATCGACAGTCACACGCAAAAGAAGGTCGAGCCGACCAGCTGGCGCCCTGCCGCAAGCGACGATGACGATCAATGAGTGCGCCGCTGGTGAGGCTGGTCGCTTTCGAATAGCCTGAAGCCGTTGATATCGAGGCCGATTCGGAGCTTTCCGTTCCGCCGTCGCCCTCTTGCTCGGAGGAACTCTCTATGGGTGTCGAAAGCCTGCTCGTCTTCATCATCATCGGTGCCATCGCCGGCTGGCTCGCCGGTCTTATCGTTTCCGGTTTCGGCTTCGGCCTTATCGGCAACATCATCGTCGGCATCGTCGGCGCGTTCATCGCCGGCTGGCTGTTTCCGAGGATCGGATTTTCCATCGGCGGCGGCACTCTCGCCGCGATCATCCATGCCACCATCGGCGCCATCATCCTGCTGGTGCTGGTCAAGGTCCTGAAAAGAGCCTGAGGCTCGACAACGCAAAGAGCGCGCCATGAAACAGAATACGCTCTATCTCGTCATTGGCGCGCTCGTCGTCGTGGTCATTGCGCTCGGCATCTACGTCTATCGCGAGCAGACCAAACCCAAGGGCGTCGAACTCAAGATCGACGACAAGGGCATTTCGATCCAGCAGAACTAGCCTGCACCGGTGGGGCAGATGCAGGAGCGCGACATGGGGGCTTCCGACGCGCCGGAAGACGACGATCAGCCTGGGATTACCGTCGCGGAATGGGAGAGGCTTAACAGGCCGCCAAAGCGCGAGGCGCTGCTGCGCTACCATTGGCGGGTGTTTCGCTTCCTGAGAGCATCCGCGCCGGTCTTCGATTTGCAGGGGCAAGAGCAGGTATTCCGCGATGGCATAGTCGCCACCGTGGCCTTCAACCGGCCCGAAATGATCGAATGGCAGATCCACCTGGTGCGCCGATACCTTGCCGAGCACGAGAGCTACATCGTCTTCGACAACAGCAAGAAGGACGAGGCGAGGCAAGCAATCCGCGATCTCTGCCGTCGCCAGCATGTCCCCTATGTGGCATTGCCGAAGAACAGGCTGGTCGTCAGCAGATCGCACGGTCAAGCGCTCAACTGGATCGTGCGGAATTTCTTGCCTGGGTTCGGGCCGAAGCTTTTCGGCTTCATCGATCATGACATCTTTCCAACTGAACCATTTTCGATCCGCGACCGGATGAAGGGCAAGAGCCTCTACGGCAGCGTGCGGCGCGATACGCCGACACCAGGCGGCTGGTTCCTGTGGCCCGGCTTCTGTTTTTTCGATGGAAGCCTGTTGCGGCGGCGGCTGGATTTCGCCCCGAGCTACAAGTTTCATATGGATTCCGGCGGCGGCAACTGGCCGGTGCTCTACAGGTCGATCGACCCGGCGATGGTTCGGTTCGCTGAAAACAAATCGCTTCGCTTCGGCGCGGGACATGATCAATCCGAGGATTTTTTCATGGTGGTCGATGGCTGGCTGCACGTGACTAACGCCTCGAACTGGAGGCGACAGCAGGTTGACAGGAGCGAACACATTCTCGCGCTGTTGCGGCAAGCCGGCGGTCCCGACCAGCCGGATGTGAAGTTCGAGCCCATCTGAAATCAGGTCTGAGGCGGGTGGTGTTGACAGAAGACGCTGAGGGGCCTGTTGCATTGCGGCCTGAAATCCAGGGGCTGCGTGGCATTGCCGTTGCCCTGGTGGTGGTTTTCCACATCTGGCCCGCGGTTCTTCCTGGCGGGTATGTCGGAGTCGATGTGTTCTTCGTCATCTCGGGCTATCTCATCACCGGTCTGCTTGCCCGCATGGCGCTGCGCGACGGCCGCATCTCGCTGATGGCCTTTTATTCGCGGCGAGTGCGGCGACTGCTGCCGACTGCGATCCTGGCCCTTCTTGCCACGCTCGCAGGAACGCTGGTCTTCCTGTCCATGGCACGTTGGGAAGAGACGGCAATCCAGGTCGCTGCCAGTGCGCTCTATGTGCAGAACTGGCGGCTTGCCTGGCAGGCGGTCGACTATCTCGGCGCCGAGGAGGCGGCGAGCCCGGTACAACATTACTGGTCTCTATCCATCGAGGAGCAGTTCTATATCGTCTGGCCATTGCTGATGGTGGCAGGCCTTTGGCTGGCGCGCCGTCTCGGGCGGCCAGCGAAAGACGTATTCCTCGTGGGGCTGACCGCGGTTTTTGCCGGATCGCTGATCAGCTCGGTTGTCATCACCCGGAGCGATCCGGCCGCCGCTTATTTCGTAACCCATACCCGCCTGTGGGAGCTGGCGCTCGGTGGCCTGCTGGCGCTGACGGTCCATCGGTTCAGGGCAGGGCTGCCATTGCGCGCCGCAATGGCGATGACCGGTATTGGCGCCATCGGGTTTTCAGCGCTTTTCTTTTCCGCCTCGACGTCATTTCCTGGCGCTCTTGCGTTGCTGCCGACCCTGGGGACGGTGCTCATCATTGTCGCCGGCGGCACCAAACTAGGCCGGTTTCGCGGGCTTGACGCCAGCATCCTTTGCTATGTCGGCGACCGGTCGTATTCGATCTACCTCTGGCATTGGCCGCTGGTTGTTTTCTATTCGGCGCATGGCCCCGCGGCCGGGCTCCTTGCAGGTCTGGTGCTGATCGCCCTGACGCTGGCAATCTCGGATCTGTCCTACCGATATGTCGAACAGCGCTACCGGCAGCCGCGGTCGGATACGGCACGGAAACCTCTGGCCTATG
>NZ_RZOM01000466.1:0-4580 GCF_003999175.1 Mesorhizobium sp. M7A.F.Ca.ET.027.03.2.1
GTGTTCCTGGTTCATCAGGACGACGAAATGGCCAAGCTGAGAATGCTGCATGTCGAGGCGTCGGCGCGCGGCCTCGGCATCGGCAAACGACTGGTCGCGGAATGCGTGAACCAGGCCCGGGCTTGCGGCTACGCCAAGCTGGTGCTGTGGACCAACGACATCCTCGTCGCCGCGCGCGCGATCTACGAAAGTTCCGGCTTCAGGCTGGTCTCGCAGGAGCACCACCACAGCTTCGGCAAGGATCTGACCGGCCAGACCTGGGAAATGGATTTGTAGGCTGCTTTGCAGCTGGTTTGCTTGCAGACGGAACCTAATTTCCCCGCGCTGTTGCCAGCGCGCCAGGCAACTCCTCGGCAAGAATGTCGAGCTCGTGATCGAGACCGACGCTGATGCGGATGCAGCGGTCGAGCCGTGGCACCATGGGCTTGCGGATGAAGACGTCGCGTGACAGCAGACCTTGCAGAACTTTCAGCGCGAAAGCGCCATCGCCGCCGCAATCGATGGTGACGAAGTTGGTCGCCGACGCCAGCGGCTTCAGCCCGTTCGCTTCGGCAATGCCTGCGATGCGTCGGCGGCCAGCCGCGACCCGCGCCACCACGCTTTGCAGATAGTCCTGATCGGCGAGCGCCTCGACGCCGGCGATCTGCGCCATGCGGCTGACACCATAATGGTTGCGGATCTTCTCGAAGTCGCGGATCACCTGGGCCTCGGCGATCGCATAGCCGCAGCGTATGCCCGCCAGCCCGTAAGCCTTCGAGAAGGTGCGCATGCGGATGACGTTTGGCCTGGAGATATCGATCGGCGGCATCGCCGAGGCCGGCCCGAGTTCGCCATAGGCCTCGTCGAGCACCAGCATGGTGGTTCGCGGCAGCGCCTCGATGAAGCGGATGATCTCGCTCGCCTCCCACCAACTGCCCATTGGATTGTCGGGGTTGGAGAGATAGACCAGCGGGGCCTTGTCCTTGCGCACCGCCCCCAGCAGGCCATCCAGGCTTTCCTGGTCGTTCTCGTAAGCGACTGTCACCAGCCGCCCGCCGACACCGGCAATGTGGAAGTTGAAGGTCGGGTAAGCGCCGAGCGAGGTAACCACCGCGTCACCAGGCGCGACATACATGCGTGCCACCAGGCTGAGCAGGCCATCTATGCCTTCGCCGACAACGACGTTCTCGGCCTTTACGCCGTGATGCGCGGCGACCGCCACCTTCAGATCGTGATTGTCGGGATCGCAATACATCCACATGTCGCCGGCGATCTCGGCCATCCGGGCTGTGACGCGCGGCGAGGGACCAAAGCTGCTCTCATTGGCGCCGATGCGGGCGCGAAAAGCGCGGCCACGCTCGCGCTCCTGCGCTTCGGGGCCGACAAACGGCACCGTCGAGGGAAGCGCTGCGATGAGTGGCATGAGGGGAGGGCGCTGGTGCATGGTGGAAGCTCGCTTGAAAAGGGCCTTCTTGCTAGCGTGGAGGCATGTTCGGTGCAAGATGACAATGCCGCACTGGATTTCGCTGATCCGTTTTGTTAGCAGAATAGAATGAGCAACCGATTGCCGCCCGCTTGGGCCAAGCACCTTAATACCCAACTAGCGCCGAAGGGCGCACCGCCGAAGATTGGGCAACCGAAACCTAAGCCCGCAAAGGCAGCTCCGTCTCGCCCTCAGGCCACCGATATGATGTTGAGGCAGGCGCTCGAATTCCAGCAAGAGAATCGATTGCCTGAGGCGGAAGAACTCTGTCATCGCGTTCTGGCGAGAACGCCCGAACATCCGTTGGCCCTTTATATACTTGGGACGCTGGGGATCGGGTACGATGACGAAAAGGTCCTGCGGTATTTTGCTCGGGCGATCGCGCAGGAGCCTCTAAACCCCTACTATCACCTAAGCCTCGGTCAAGCCTATTTGAGGCTCAGCGAGTTTACACCAGCGATCAAACACATTCAGCACGCATTGGCATTGAAGCCAGATCTGGTGGAAGCGCTTTGCGCCTTGGGCGATGCATACAATTCGTTTGACAAGGGGGAAATGGCGCTGCCTCTCTTTGAGAAGGCGCTCAGGGTCGATCGAGATCATCCTATGGCCCGATTGGGGCTGCCTCGTGCGCTGGCAAGCCTCGGCCGCATGGACGAAGCCGCGGTTCATCTCAAAGAGGCAATAGATCGGCGCATCGCGATACCTGCTGCCTACAATTCACTTGTACGCACGCACAAATTCACTGAAGAGCCACCAGAACTCGCTGCGATCCTGACGGAGCTTCAAGACCCTGACCACGGGTCTAAGGGAGCGACGGCGCTCCATCACGCAGCCGGAAAGCTGCTCAACGACCTCGGTCGCTACAAGGAGGCGATGAAGCACTTCAAAAAAGGAAATCAAGCCGGCGGCAGCAGGTTCGATCTTCAATCCTATCGTCGTTGGGTCGACGCCCTGATCGAAACCTTTACACCGGATTTGGTGGCTTCAAGGGCTGCTTCTGGCAATGTCTCGGAGTTGCCCGTGTTCGTAGTCGGGATGCCTCGCTCGGGAACGACACTGACTGAGCAGATCTGCGCCAGCCATCCCTATGTTCATGGTGCTGGCGAGTTAACAAAGCTTAGGCGCACATCGAATGGGCTCGATCTTAGGTATGGATCCGGCATAAGCCCGGGTGAGGCGATCGCATCGATGACGCCACAGCTGTCCAGGGCGCTGGCTGCGGAACATCTTGCCTATCTGCGCGAGCGGGCCCCCGATGCGCTTCGAATTATCGACAAGATGCCTCACAATTTCGAGCTGGTCGGCCTTATTGGCGTTCTTTTCCCCAACGCCCGCATTATTCATTGTCGCCGCGACGCCATTGACAACTGTATCTCTTGCTTTGTCCTGCAATTCAATGAAGCGCATAGCTACAGCGCCGATCTGGAGACACTGGGGCTTTACTACAGGGAGTATGATCGCCTGATGCGGCATTGGGACAAGATTTTCCCGGGCCGTATCTTCGAAAACCGGTACGAGACGTTGATTGAAAATCAAGAACAGCAGTCGCGCTGTCTCATAGATTATCTCGGACTACCCTGGGACGATATCTGCTTGCGCTTTTTTGACAGGGGCGGCTCCGTAAACACCTATAGCAATTGGCAGGTGCGCCAGCCGATCTATAAGTCTTCCGTCAGGCAGTGGAAGAATTACGAAAGCGAGATCCAGCCCTTGATCGAGGCCCTAGGCGATTTGGCCCATATCTGATCTGGAAATCCAGGCATCGTCAGTGCACACCGCGTCGCCTGCTCCGGCAATCCGGGCAGTCCATCCATTGAGCAGGTCGACACCTGCAAGATCTAAAAGAGGCGCGACGGCCGAAAAACCCGGCGGTTGCCCGCCGGGTTAGATTTTCAGCCAGGCTCGGTCCGTTAGAACGAGCGCTGGAAGCGGAGGAGGCCGCCGACGCTGTTCTTCTTGTCGGCCGGAGTCCAGGCGACGTTATCCGTGCTGCCCTCATCGAACTTGCCGGCATGAAGATAGTCAACTTCGGCCGTGACGGTGAAGCCGGGAACGATGTCATAGGCAACGTTCGCTGCGACGCCGACGTTCTTCCAGTCATCAGCAGACGCCTGAAGGTTGAACGAGGTCTTCTCGTTGAACTTGTAGGTGCCACCGCCCCACACTGCCCAGTTGCCGCCCCACTGCTTGTAGAAGCCGCGACCGCCCGCGGGCTGATTATAGGTCGGGTCGTTGAGGTTGTCGTCGGTGCCATAGCCACCCATGATGAACAACGACAACTCGTTGGAAACGTTCACATCCAAGCGAACTTTGCCGGCGACTTCTTCGTAGTTGCTGTCATACGCAACGACACCGGTGATCGCGCCCCAGCCCTGGGTCCACTTCACGCCGCCGACAACATGCGGAACATAGCTATCGATCGTGCCAACGCCATACTTGCCGTTGCCAAGATCGTCGACGGAGCCGGCGCCCGAGCCTTCTTCGAGCGAGAGCACGGCCGAGAACCCATTGCCTGCGTCGAAATAGTACTGGACGACGTTGGTGTCGAAGTCGCCGTAGGGAACCAGCGTATCCTGGATGACATTGCCGGCGTAGCCGATGAACGTATCGAAGGCCGATTCGTCCTTACCGACGCGCAGACCGCCAAGTTGGATCCAGGCGAAGTTCAGCGATACGTCCTTGTTGTGCGCATCGTTCGGGCCAAAGTCGGGATCACCGTTGCTGTTGCCGAAATTGAAGCGGGTCTCGGTGTAGGTCTTCAAGGTGCCGAGCTCGGTCTCCTGGCCGGTCCAGGTTTTGAGCGTGAAGCGGGTGTTCTTGTACCAGGCTCCCTGGTTCTTGCCGTCCTGCACGTCATTGCTGCGAGCACCATCGAACGAGCCGACGTCGCCAGCACCGATGTCGTAACGGACATAGCCGCCGACGCGCAGGCAGGTTTCGGTGCCGGGGATGTAGAAGTAGCCAGCGCCGTAGACGTCACAAATCTTGACGTATTCAGCGGGTTCCGGCTCGGCGACGACGACGGCGTCGGCGGCGCGCGCACCGGAAACTGCGATCAGGGCCGCAGCGGAGCCGAGGAGAAGGCTCTTGATGTTCATTTTCTGACCTCCAGTCA
>NZ_RZOM01000467.1:0-4566 GCF_003999175.1 Mesorhizobium sp. M7A.F.Ca.ET.027.03.2.1
AGCCGAGACGGAGAGGGGGAGCGCCATATCCAACAAGCGGGCATCCGCACGAGGACCAACCCGACCTTGCCACCGACAGCAGCCAATCTCCATTTGCCCGTTGAAGCCCGCGCCTGCTTCCGCTAAGAAGCCGTGACTTGCCGGTTCACCGGCTGGTTCGTTTTCCGGATTCCGGAAAGCACCCGTAGCTCAGCTGGATAGAGCGCTGCCCTCCGAAGGCAGAGGTCACAGGTTCGAATCCTGTCGGGTGCGCCAGACTCCAAGGGTCCATTCTGGACACATAGGTTACGGTTTGCGCGAGATATCGAACTCCCGGCAAGCGCCGCCATTTTCTCACCTTCCAGCAGCTTGGCGACGAACTTCAGCCGCTCTTCCATAACGTTACACTCCTTCCAAGGTACCTTGCTCTCCTTGCAAAGGGCCGAAAGTGTAACCCATCTATCCGGTATGAACTATCACCCATGTCTCGGGAAGGGCAGCCAAGTGGGCATCGCGTTCGGCGGTGGCAGCATCGCGCCTCCTGATTCGTCGTAACAAGATTGTTAAAAGTCTAATGCTTTGTGCGTGCGCACATTGCTCTCGGAACATGATTTGTCACAAACTCGCGGAAGGCAGCTTCAATTGCGGGATCGCGCACTGCACCGGCCTTGCCAAGCGTCAGCGAGATTGTGCCAGCGCAGCTGTGTTGCGCGTCGCGCCCCGCGGCTGGCCATTTCTCGAGATGCGTTGCTGTGGCCGAATCTCCGCATGCCTTTGCGAGCTGGGTGCAAGCGAGACCGCATCCGTGGTCGAGGATTGCCTCGACAACCTCAGCCCGCGGATTAGCGTGCTTGTTGCGTCCGTTCGACACATAGACCTGCGCGGGAGCCACCAGCTTCAACAGCCCTTGTACGAACTCGGCCGGCTTTCCTGAGCCCGGCAGTCCGCCATGATGCGGATAAACCAGAGCCGAAGCGGTAAGCTTCGCGCCGGAGGCGACGACATCGTCGAGACCGGTCGCATCGAGGTCGCCCGAGAGCAGCACGCCGACATCCGGAGTACGTTCCACCTTGATCACCGCCGACAGAGTGTTCGCGCTATTCGGCTTGCCGTCCGGCGAACGGCCGCCAACGCCAGACAACGCAAGCGCTTCGGAAGGGGAAACTACTGTCAAGGAGATGTCGCCGACCTTCAGCGTACCTGGGACGCTAACATTAAGACTTGGAACCGTTCGCATTGCATTGTTGCGGCTGGCGACGCGCACCGCCGCGAGCAGGTCGCGCCACGCGGTAGAGTCCTTGTCAGCGTCAGGATTCAGATACAAATTGCCGACGGTCACCGCACTGCTCGTCAACAAGGCGAGAATGCCGGAGAGGTGATCGGCGTCTGAATGTGAGATCAGCGCATGTTCGACGTGCGCTATGCTGAGCTGGTCGAGGGTGTCGAGAATTGCTGAACCAACCGGCGCGTCTATAACGGCGACCACTCCGGCATTCTGCACTATCGCGCAATTGCCGTGCGCCACATCTAGAATCAGCACATCGCTCAAGACAGATCTCGAATATCTTCGACAATCTCATTCACATTGTCGAAGTATATTTCATCCTCGCTCGGTGCGCCAATGTTGACATCACCAAGGAGGTAATCGCCTTTCTTAACAGCTTCGCGAACCGCATCGGCAATTTGCCACTTCGGGAGCACGAATGCGTGGTTGCGGTTCCACGACGGCACGACGATTTCGATGTCGCTTGTCCGGACGCCTTCGACGCGCAAAATGACCCGATGGGGCTTCCGGCTATTGACCGGCTGATCGGCGATTTCGAGCCGGACGATCTCGCGCAACCGTGAAACCTCCTCGAAACTGAACCCGTCGCGGCCCTTGATCACGGGCACGCGCGGACGCGCAGCGCGTAATTCAATAAGATCGGGTTCCTGAAATGTCGTGAGCAGCATCGCGGGGCGCTTGTGTTCTATCAGCCGTTCGACGACCTGAAGGCCGGTGAAGGTGGCGTACTGCTTGGCAGTTAGGCGATGATCGCAGATCACGAAACCGGGGTCGGCCTTTTCCACCTCAGCGATAAGCCGGTCAATGTCACTGCCAAATGGTCCCATGATTGCGATCGGCTCAAAATGCTGTTCGCCCAGCAAATCGATTATCGTGTCGCGTCCATCCGGCTCGTCATCGATTACGGCTACACGGTTATTGAGCGCCAGCATCACATTATCCCAGCAAGACGCGCATTGGTGGTAGCTTGACGGTGAACAGAGCGCCGCCGAATGCCGTAAGTGGGTCGACGTCGATCTTTCCGCCCATATCCGACACAGAATCTTGCACGATCGTCAAACCAAATCCCGTTCCCTCAGCTGAGCTGGTAACTCCGGGTAGAAAGATCTCGGAGACATCAAGATCTTTGATACCGCCGGCGTTGTCCTCGATCATGATCAATACGTCGCCGTCATAAGCAGTCGTGACGTTTATCACGCGATCCGTGGCGTCCGAGCCACGCCGTTGGAAGGCGTTGATCGAGTTAGTGATCAGGTTGAGAAGAATGCCCTCGATCAATGCTTCGCTGCCGTTGACGGCGACCTTGCCAGCGCCGAGGTCGACTTTGGGCACAACGTTGAAGTGTTCGAGAATCGGCTCGAGCAATCCCATCAGATTGTTGACACAGTCGTTGATGTTGATGCGCCCAGAACGCCGCTTTCCCTTCGCCAGCAGCTTGAGCGGGATCGACACGAAAGACTTCAGTTTAGCACTCGATCGCTCAATTCGGCCAACGCGCCGCTCCGCGTCATCGCGTCGTTCCTTCGGGATCATCTTCACGAGAGAGGCGAGATTAGTGTCGAGTAGTTCCAGCGGCCGCCCGATCTCGTGAGCGAACACCGCCGACGTCATGCCCGCCGTTGCGAGCGATCGGTATAGCTGCAACTCCTCGCGGAGTACCTTGGTCTCGCGTTCGTTCGCCTTGAATACACGCGCGATCGCAACATCGACTTCCTTACGCTGGGTGACTGGAACGGCCTTGGCCAAAACTGCGTCCAGCGATGCATTTGCCTTCTCGGCGCGCTTGCTTACGTCGGCGCGTTCCGCGCGGCGTTTGGCTTCGCGCTCGCTGACTCTCACCTTTGCCGACCAATCGAGGGCATCGATACAGAATTGACGCAATTCCTGGAAAGCAGCGTTTTCCAAGTATCCGACGCGATCCGTTTTCTGAACGAGCGCGCCGGACACATTCGACACCGAGACACGTCCGATCGCGCTGTTGGTGCCAGGGCGCAACTCGGGGCTGCGCACTCGCAACAGGTTCATATCAAGCCAGTCGTTTCCTGGGCCGCCATAGGGCGGCACACGAAGCCCATCTTGGTAAATATGTACGCCGCCGATATGCTTTAGCCACGCACGGACCTCGGGAAGCGTCGAGCTTTTGTTCGAGAAACGCGAGGCCTCGAGAACGAAGTGCCACAGGTCGAAACGTAGTGGCGGGGCTGCATACGTTCGCGAACCGGGCGCCGAGTATAGGATGGCACCTTTCCAATCGAGGAGCGAGAAGACGGCCTCTCCATTTGCTAGCAGTTCGCCGACGATCCTAAAATCGGCATCCTTGAAATAGGAGGCCTCGACTTTCGACTGGAGATCCTTGAACTCGGGTGCGTGCAGTTCGGTAGTGAAACCCGGATCGCCAGCAATGAACCCACTGTCATCTGAATCGCGAAATGGATCGGACAGCAGTAAGAGGTTCCGCGCCAATTTATTGGCGATACCGAATCCGAACGCCGATCTCAGGCGCCAGATGCGGATCTCGGTACCAGAAGGTTTATCTGAGACGGCGATCTTGATCGGGATTTCTACATCCTCGACCGCCTCCGCAACGTCGAACGCATCCCAATCGAGTTCAAGCCGCAGTTCAACCCCGGGCTGCTCGCGAGGTCGGGTGATGACGGTAACACGATGCCCCAAACGAAGCGCAGACAAGCGCCCAAGGCCTTTGTCGCCAACCGGGACGCGTTCAAAGTAGCGGGTGAGCGACGCAGCATCCTTGCGCGATCGTCCCACGATCAAGAAGCCTTGCTTTAAGTCGGCTTCGTTCATCCCGACGCCGTCGTCCGCTACGCTAATGTCGCCTCCGGGATCGCCCGTCCGAATTAATTCGACGCGGCACCGCGTAGCATCGGCATCATAGGCGTTCTTGACCAGCTCAATGACGCCTTGGTCCGCATCCGGCACGAGTTCCTCGCCGAGCCGCGAGAGGATCGAAGGGGAAAAGCGCAGTCGCTCACTCATCGGATGCTATCCAGCGCAAACTCTTAATCGCGCCCGTCGTCAGATGTCGACATCGCATCAGCTCGTTCAACTGACTATTAGTCTCCGGAGATCGAAGCACGGCGACAAGCGCTTCGCACGCCGCCACGCCATTTTCGCGCGGCATCGCGACAAGCAAATGGTTCTCGACCGCGACGGCTTCATCACCGACGATTACCGTCGCCACGGCGCGAAACTTGTCGCTCGGGCTCGAAGTGCGCCGGATCGCAACAAACGGAGGAGAAAAAACCCTGCCGGAATAGGCCAGACGGACCGGCGGCATAAAC
>NZ_RZOM01000468.1:0-4555 GCF_003999175.1 Mesorhizobium sp. M7A.F.Ca.ET.027.03.2.1
GCCATCGCGAAACCCGCCGGCGCGCGCCACCGCCACGAAGGCGTTCAGATCGCTGAGGTCCATCATTGTTCGCCATTCCGCACGGCCTGTGTGGATTGTACCGGATTATCACGAGGTTGGGCAGCGCCTATCTCTGCCTCCTCAAAGGAGATCAATCATGTCCAATATCCAACAATCCGGCACCTTCGCCCCCGCCACCTTCAAGCTTGGCAGTCATACCGTGAAGCGGCTCGGCTACGGCGCCATGCAGCTCGCCGGGCCCGGCGTGTTCGGGCCGCCCAAGGACCATGACGCGGCATTGGGCGTGCTGCGCGAGGCGATTGCGCAGGGGATCGACCATATCGATACCAGCGACTTCTACGGCCCGCACGTCATCAACCGGCTGATCCGCGAAGCACTGGCACCCTACCCCGACGATCTTGTCATCGTCACCAAGATCGGTGCGCGGCGCGGGCCCGATGGCTCCTGGCTGCCGGCTTTCTCTCCCGAGGCGCTGACCCAGGCGGTGCACGACAATCTAGGCAATCTTGGGCTCGATGTGCTCGACGTCGTCAACCTGCGCATCATGTTCGATACCCATGGCCCCGCCGAGGGATCGATCGAAGCGCCACTCACCATCCTGGCCGGGCTTCAGCAAAAAGGTTTGGTCAGGCATATCGGGCTGAGCAACGTGACGCCGGCGCAGATCGCCGAAGGGCGCCGTATCGCCGAGATCGTCTGCGTGCAGAATCAGTACAATCTTGCGCATCGCGGCGACGACGCCCTGATCGACGACCTTGCCCGCGACGGCATTGCCTATGTGCCGTTCTTCCCGCTCGGCGGCTTCAACCCGCTGCAATCCTCCACCCTGTCGGACGTCGCAACACGCCTCGGCGCCACGCCAATGCAGGTTGCGCTCGCCTGGCTGCTGCGCCGCGCGCCCAACATCCTGCTGATTCCCGGCACATCGTCGGTCGGACATCTCAGGGAGAACCTCGCGGCTGCCGAACTGGAGCTTTCGGATGATGTGCTTGGGGAGTTGGATGGGATGGCGATGGCTGCTTGATAGGGCGCCCCACCGGGAGCATATGCTGCCTGTTGGGTCTCGGCTGTCACCCAACCCGGCGCTACGCGCCGACCTCCCCATCAAGGGGAGGTAGGGCGCCGCGCTTTACATACAGACACCCTTGCAACGCCTGCCGGCTCAGCGGTCTACTCAATGCGTCGAGACTGGCGGCGACCTCCACCTCCCCTCGATGGGGAGGTCGGCGCGTAGCGCCGGGTGGGGTGATGGCGCCGGCGTTCCCAAGGTGGGTGACAGCGCCAGCGTCGAATTGCTAGTTGATACTCGCCGTATTCGCCGGCTCGGCCGGCCGCGCCTCATTGGCATAAGGGACGCGAAAACCATTCGCCGTCAGCCATACGATGGCTGCCTTCGGCTCGTCCGTCTGGATGATTGTGGCGCCGCGATCGGCCCAAAAACCCCAGACTTCGCGCGGCAGGCTGGCCTGCACCGCCAGTTCGTCGCCGCGGCCGCCGGCCAGGAAGCCGCCCGGTTTGTTGGCGATGGCGTAGGTGTCGGCCCAGATGTGCCAGTTGCCCCTGACCGCGGCCGCGCGCATGCGCGTGCTGAACAGCGGCCCGCCGGCTTCGGTCAGCGTGTCGGCGCCTGCCCGCCAGTTGATGAGCTCGATCGCGCGCGGCGAAAAGGCATGGTCGACCGTCCGGGCGAAGCCGGCATCACGCACCGCGTCATCGGCGATGATCGGCATGAACTGGAAGCCGCCGCCGATAGCGGTCATTGCCGCCTGGACCGTGGTGATCCGGTTCTGGTTCCACAAATTCTCCTTGACGATAACCTGCTCGGCCATGCCGAGATCGCGAGCCACCGCGATCATGCCCGAGAGGTCGCCGACGTCGAGCTTGTTGTCGAGGTTGATGAGGGTCCTGTCCCTGGTCGCCATCAGCATCTCGCGCAGCGTCGAGACTGTTTCACCCGTCACCGCACCGGTGCCTTCGACCACCAGCCTGCAGGTCTTCAGTTCGGCCAGGGTGTATTTGACCACCTCGCCCTTGCAGGTGGTGGTGCGGTCGAGCCAGCTGTCATGCATGACGACGAACTCACCGTCCTTCGAGCGCCTGATATCGACCTCGACGATTTCTGCGCCCATGGCGATCGACCCCTCCACGGCGGCAATCGAATTTTCCGCGTAGAGCGTCTTGCCCGCCTGCATGCTGCCGGCGCGATGCGCGACCACCATGACGTGGTCGCGCCACTGGTTGGCGTGCTCGAAGCGGTCAAGAATCTGCCTGGCGCGGGTCTCGCCGGCCAATGACTGGTCAGAAAAGGCCACAAGTGCCGAGGAAAACAGAAGGCTCAGCCAGATGGTCCGCATCGAGAATCGCTCCTTGCCGGATCGAGATCGGGATAGGCGACCCTCGTGACATCCAGGTGAACGAAGCCGGCTAGCGGTTGTTCGCGGGGAGTGCGCGTCAGATGCGTTTCGAGAGCCGGCGGAACCACGCCATGGCCGGCATCTCGACAAAACGCCAGGTGATCCAGGAGGCGGCAATGGTGGCCGCGAGCATGACGACGATCGCCAATGCTCCGGTCCAGCCGGCGCCGAAGCCGGTGGCAGGCTGGCCGCGCAGCATGAAATCGCCCATCAGGCCGAGGCCGAGCTTGCGCTCGACGAGCCCGGCGATGTTGATCAGGCGCGCCTGGACGAAAATGTGGACCATGTAGATCGAGTAGGACAGCGCGCCGAGCGTCAACATGAACGGGGTTCTCAGCAAGGCGCTGATCCAGCCGCCCTCATGGGCGAACAGGAACAGCGCCAGCGCGAACACCAGGGGTGCCGCGATGCCGAAATCATTGCCGCCCGCCAGCGAGACGAAAAGCACGATGACGGTCACCATGACGATTTCGGCAAGGGTCCAGTCCATCCGCGGGCCGCTCCTGGCGAGGGCCTGTCGCGCCCCTGCAATGGAATCATGCTGAAACCAGGCCAGCAAGGCGCCGAGCGAGAAGCCGTACAGGCAGCGGATGAAGCCGAAATCGAAGGACACATCCATATGATGGGTCGAGAAACCGAGCAGGAACAGCGGCGCGGTGACGGCGGCGGCGACGAACCATATCCAGGCGCGCGCGCCGGCGACGAAGACCACGCCAGCAAACAGGAGATAGGCGAAGAACTCGGCCGAAATGCTCCAGCTTGGCGCATTCCAGGTCAATTGATCCTCGAAACCGACACCCTGGAGCAGAAGAAGATTGGCAAGCAGGCTGCCGAGGTCGAAGCCTCCGCTGAAGGGGGCAGCCCCGGTGCCGTGCAATTGCGGCAGCATCAGCCGCAGCAACTCGAAGCCGGCGAAGGCGGCAAGCATGAGCAGATGCAGCGGGTAGATGCGGCCGAAACGGACCAGTGCGAAGCGCGCGACCTGTTCCGGCTGGTTCAGCCGATCGCCGTAGCTGCTGGCGATGACGAAACCGGAGAGGACGAAGAAGAAATCGACGAACAGGTAGGACGAACCGATGAAGGCGCTTTGCGAAATCGTCGAAGCGGTCGGAAAGTGAAACAGCGCCACCAGAAGCGCGCAGATGCCGCGCCACGAATCGAGCACCAGGAAGCGTTCGCCGGCGACCGTGCCGGTGCGGGCCGACGCCACGACAAGGGTGGGGTTGAGAAACGCGGTCTGCGTCATGATGATACAATCCTGTCTTGCCGTGGCACTCGGGCAGCGCCATTCCGTCTCGCCAAGCTGTGACTGGCATCTTCCGTGCCGGTTCTGTAGTTGTTGCACCCCGATGAAAAACGAGGATCCGTAATGGCGAACAACAACATCGACAACGCCTTCACCGCCCGTTCCAAAACGGGCGCCGCGTTCGAGCCGACCTATTCCGGCGCGCTGTCGTTCATGCGCCGCAAATACACAAAAGACGTGAAGGGCGCGGACGCGGTGGTGTGGGGTATTCCCTTCGATGCCGCCGTCACCAACCGGCCGGGCGCCCGCTTCGGGCCGCAGGCGATCCGCCGCGCCTCGGCGATCCTCGATAACGACCCGCAATATCCGTTCTCACGCGATTTGTTCGAGCATCTGGCGGTGGTCGACTATGGCGATTGCCTGCTCGATTCGGGCAATCACCAGAAGACACCCGGCACGATCGAACGTGAAGCGGCCAAGATCCTGAAATCCGGCGCCTTCCTGCTGACGCTCGGCGGCGATCATTTCGTCACCTGGCCGCTGCTCAAGGCGCATGCCGCCATCCATGGTCCGCTCGCCTTGGTGCAGTTCGACGCCCATCAGGACACCTGGCCGGACGACGGCAAGCGCATCGACCACGGATCCTTCGTCGGCCGCGCCGTCAAGGAAGGCATCATCGACCCCGACCGCTCGATCCAGATCGGCATCCGCACCCATGCACCCGACACGTTCGGCATCAAGATCCTCCATGGCCATGAAATCGAGGAGATGCGGGCGTCCGATATCGCCTACGCCATCGTCGACCGCACCGGCGGCAAGAAGACCTACCTCACCTTCGACATCGACTGCCTCGATCCGGCCTACGCGCCTGGCA
>NZ_RZOM01000469.1:0-4555 GCF_003999175.1 Mesorhizobium sp. M7A.F.Ca.ET.027.03.2.1
GCCGGGACAGGGACCCCGCCGCCGATCTCGAGAGGGAACTGCGCGACACCAGAGAGCGCCTGCAATCGACGATCGAGGAATACGAGACCGCGCTGGAGGAGGTCAAATCGTCGAACGAGGAACTCGTCTCCGTCAATGAGGAGGCGCAATCCACCAATGAGGAACTCGAAGCCTCGAAGGAGGAGATGCAGTCGCTCAACGAGGAGCTCAACACGATCAACGCCGAGTTGACGGCCAAGATAGAAGAGCTCGACCACGCCAACGGCGATCTGCGCAACCTGTTCGAAAGCACCGACATCGCGACTATTTTCCTCGACCGCAGCCTTGTAGTCCGCACCTTCACGCCGGCGGCGTCATCCTTCTTCAGCCTGCGCCCCTCCGATGTCGGCCGGCCGCTGACGGATCTGTCGAGCCAACTCGACTATCCCGAGTTGAAGCAGCACATCGACAAGGTGTTCGAGACGGGCGAGATCCTGAATCACCATCTGGCACGCGATGCCAGGGGCCTGTTCCACATGGTCCGCATCAATCCCTATCGCGACAAGGGAAACAGGATCCAGGGCGTGGTGGTGACACTTGTCGATGTCACCACGCTGGCACAGGCGGAAGAGCATCAACAGGTGCTCATCTCGGAACTCAACCACCGGGTCAAGAACATGCTTGCGGTGATCGCCAGCATTGCAAGCCGCACGCGGGAAAGTTCTGATACGAAGGAGGAGTTCGCGGACGCGCTGATCGGTCGCCTGCATGCCATGTCGCGGGCCTACGGCCTGCTGACCCGGGAGAGATGGAAGGAAGCCTCGGTCAGGGAATTGCTCCAGCAGGAGCTCGAACCATTCGGCATCGAGCGGATCGAACTCGATGGCGAGGATGTCAAACTAGGTCCGCAACAGGGGCTTTCCCTGAGTATGGCCATTCATGAACTGGCCACCAACGCGGCCAAGTACGGCGCTTTGTCAAAAACCGATGGCAAGGTCAGTGTGCAATGGTCGATCGAGGACGACAGTTTCACATTTGGCTGGCGAGAAAAGGACGGCCCTCTTGTCAAGGCGCCGTTGGAGAACGGCTTTGGCCTGACCCTGCTGCAGGGAGAAATCGGTTACAGGCTCGGCGGCAATGTCGAGACCGTGTTCCACAAGGACGGCCTCAGTGTCCAGATCGCGTTTCCAGCAAACCACAAGGAGGCGCCGTGAGCGACGACAGGCCGCGCGTTCTGGTGGTCGAGGACGAATGGCTGATCGCCGAAGACATCGCGTCACGCCTGCGTGCGGCGGGTTATCCGGTGATCGGCCCGGTCTCGTCGGCCGCCGCGGCTCGTCAGCTTATCGATGCAGGCAAAGCCGACGTGGCGCTGCTGGACATTCAATTGAACGGTGAAACAAGTCTGCCCGTGGCCGAAACATTGCTGGCTCGCGGCATCCCCTTCGCCTTCATGACCGGATTTGGGCCGCGCGACGTTCCCACACCCTTCCGAAACTGCAAATTCGTGCCGAAGCCGGCAGGCGACGCTGCACTTCTCAACACCCTGGCCGACCTGGCATCGCTTCGTCCCGACAAACACTCGCTGTGATTTCAAGAGGCCGGTTTCGATCAGTCCAGGGGCTTGTCCGTCGGCCTAGGCGTGGTGCTCGCCTGACGCGGCCGCCCCGCGTTTCGATTGGCAACCGGATTGTCCAGCGGCGGAGCCGATGGCCGGGACGTGCCGGCGGTTTTCGGCGTCAGCGGCTTGGCACCGGCATCCGTGTCACTGGCGTCCCGTCTCGGGTGCGGCAGAGCATCGGGGTTTGGCGACCGGACGCTGGGTTTCGATGTGGAATTCTCATTGCTCATGGCGATAGCTTCCTTCGCAGCGGGCGGGCACGACAGTCTCGTCGCCCTGAGTTTATTCTGCGGGTCAACCGCCGCCACGGTCGAAAGTTCCAGGTTCCTCGGCGTCGGTGCTATCCTTGGCGGGGAATCCGCGCAAGGTGGACCCCGTGCAAGATGCCGACATCTCAGCCATGCGGTCGCATTACCACCTTGATGCAGCCATCCTGCTTGTCACGGAACGTCTTGTAGAGGTCTGGTCCCGCTTCGAGGTCTGCCCGGTGCGTGATCACGAAGGAGGGATCGATGTCGCCCTTCTGCACCATGGCCAGGAGCGGTTCGAGATAGCGTTGAGTGTGCGTCTGACCCATCCGGAAGGTCAGGCCCTTGTTCATGGCGGCGCCGAACGGGATATGGTCGACGAGGCCGATATAGACGCCGGGGACCGAGATGGTGCCGCCTTTGCGGCACGAGTAGATTGCTTCGCGCAGCACATGCGGTCGGTCGGTGCCGAGGTAGACCGCGGCCTTGACCTTGTCGAGCATGGAGTCCGCACTGGCGCCGGGATCGGACTCCGTACCGACACAGTCTATGCAGCGATCCGGACCGCGGCCATCGGTCATCGCCATCAAGGCGTCGTAGATATCGGAGTTGCTGAAGTCGAGCGTCTCGGCCTTGCCGTGCTCGCGCGCCATCGCCAGCCGCTCCGGCACCTTGTCTATAGCAATGACGCGGCCGGCGCCGAGCATCCATGCGCTCTGGATGGCGAACTGGCCGACCGGACCGCAGCCCCATATAGCGACGGTATCGCCTGGCTCGATGCCGGCATTTTCGGCCGCCATATAGCCGGTTGGGAAGATGTCGGAGAGGAACAGCACCTGTTCGTCGTCCATTCCGTCCGGCACCTTTATCGGACCGACATCGGCGAAGGGCACGCGCAGATATTCGGCTTGCCCTCCCCAATAGCCGCCGACCAGATGCGAATAGCCGAACAGGCCAGCCGGGGATTGTCCCATCACTTCGGCAGCCTGTTTGGCATTGGGATTGGACCTGTCGCAAAGCGAGAACAGCCCCTTCTGGCAAAACCAGCACTCGCCGCATGAGATGTTGAAAGGCACCACGATGCGGTCGCCCTTTCTAAATTTCGAATGGCCGCTGCCGACTTCGACGACCTCGCCCATCGTCTCGTGTCCGAGCACATCGCCAGATTCCATAGTCGGCATATATCCGTTCATCAGATGCAGGTCCGAGCCGCATATGGCGCAACAGGTGACTTTGATGATGACGTCGCGATCATTCTCGATGGCGGGATCAGCCACCTGATCGCATCGAATGTCGCCTTTGCCGTGCCATGTGAGCGCTTTCATGATGGTGCTCCTGTCTTGGAGAAGGTCGGCAGAAGACTCTGCCGGACTTTTTTGGTTTGCTTGAAGGCCGAAGGTCAGTCTTTGGACGCCGAACCCGGCTCGGCCATCTTGCGATGCTGTTCGGCCAGCGTGCCTGCCGGCGTCACATGCGCTGCGGCGACCTGCAGCTTGTTCTTCCAACCGCTGATGATTTGTTCCTCACCGTCCATCATCGCCTCGTAGCCTGCTTTGGCGACATCGGCGGGATTGTCCTTCTCATCGGTGCCGACCTTGGTATTCATCATTTCGGCGCGTTCGAAGAACCGCGTCTGCGTTGCCCCGGGCATCAGCACGGTGACTGTGACCCCTGTGTCCTGCAACTCATGACGCAGTGCGATCGAGAAGGAATCGATGAATGCCTTGGTGCCGTTGTAGACCGCCTGGAAAGTGCCGGGCATGAAACCAGCGATCGATCCTGTGAAGAGGATGCGGCCTCGGCCGCGGCGTGCCATCCTGGCTCCGAGTTGATGCGCGAGATAGACGGTCCCGGTGATGTTGGTGTCGATGATGCGGCGGATTTTTTTCCAATCCTGATCGACGAAACCACGGCCGAGCCCACGTCCGGCATTCAGGAACAACAGGTCGACATCGCGATCGCCGATCCCGGCGATCAAACGATCGACACCTTCCTCGGTCGCCAGATCGGCCTCGATGGCTTCAACGGTCACACCATGCGAACCGAGCGCCGCGGCAGCCTGCTGGATCGCGGGCTCGTCGGCGGCTATGATCAGGTGGTAGCCGTCCTTGGCGCACAGTTTGGCGAGTTCCTTGCCGATGCCGCTTGAGGCGCCCGTCACCACGGCCAACTTTTCATTCTTCATCACGTCCTCCGAACCTCGCTTCGGCCGAACCACTATCGGGGTTGATTGTTCCGTGCGGGTTGATGCGCGGCCATCCGAGCCATGAACGGAACAACTCAGGTCGATGCGAGTTCGATGTCCGTGCAGCGTCGTTGCTCCCCCTTTTTGATGCTGCATGATCGGGTCCCCTCAACCTGGTTCAGCCCGCGCGTGCCCTGTCCGGGAGGCGCGGGCTTTTCGTGATGGCGACGGTGATGTTTTGAGATCCAGGAGGGAACAACAAACCCGTTCGGCAGTTCGGGGCGCAGGAGGAATAAAATGCAATACGCCGAAGAAATCGCGCTCAGGCGCGTGAAAATGCTGGTCGAACAATATGTCGTCGCCAGGAGCAGGAGATATGATTTCGTCTCGACGGAACTTGCCTGCAAGGCCATTCGCCAAGTCGTACGAAGTCCGATCGAAGACGCCGAGCTAGACCATTTGCTGGCTAGAAGCGCGGTCAAACAGGGGCTCTCGGTGCGGTTTGACCGGATAGGTCATTGG
>NZ_RZOM01000046.1:0-12582 GCF_003999175.1 Mesorhizobium sp. M7A.F.Ca.ET.027.03.2.1
ATGCAGTATGATCTTGCCGTCGTCGGCGGCAGCTTTGCCGGCCTGTCCGCCGCCATCCAGGTGGCGCGGGCAGGACGCAAAGTGCTGGTGATCGACGCCGGCCAGCCGCGCAACCGCCTTGCCGAGCATTCGCACGGCTTCCTCGGACAGGACGGGCGCGCGCCCGGCGCAATCCTGGCTGACGCAAGGCGGCAGCTGCTGGCCTATCCGACAGTTAGGGTTGTCGACAGGCGTGCCGACAAGGCCGTTGCTGCCGGCAGCAGCGATTTCGAAATCACCACCGATGGCGACGAGACATTCGGTGCCGCACGATTGGTTCTGGCCACCGGGGTACGCGATATCCTGCCGGAGGTTGCCGGGCTTGCCGAGCTCTGGGGCAGGAGCGTGCTGCACTGCCCCTATTGCCACGGCTACGAGGTTTCCGGCGGGCCGCTCGGCGTGCTCGCAACCGGCCCGATGTCCCTGCATCAGGCACAGCTGATCGCCGATTGGGGCGATGTCACACTGTTCGGCAATTGCCTGTTCGAGCCTGACACAGAGCAGATGCGCGCGCTGGAGAGCCGAAAGGTGCGGTTTGAGCCCACCAGCGTTGCCGAGCTAAGGGAAGACGGCTCCGGCGGGTTGATCGTCCGCCTCGACGACGGCAGAAAGGCCGGCGTCAGGGCGATGTTCACCGCTCCGCGCAACATCATGGCCAGCCCGCTGGCCGAACAGCTCGGCTGCGGCTTCTCCGAAGGCCTCCTCGGCCCGGTGATATCAGTCGATGACAGGCAGCAGACGACCGTGCCCGGCGTCTACGCCGCCGGCGACGCGGCACGTTCGATGCACAATATTGCCTTTGCGGTATCGGGTGGCGCCTTTGCGGGCGTCTGCGCCCACCAGTCGCTGGTGTTCGGCTAGAACCCGGCTTCCTCGCCGGCGATGCTGAGCCGCGCGCCGGCCTGGGCCAGGGCGGCAGCCAAGTCGTGCGGCGGCGAGCGGTCGGTGGCGAGTTCGGAAAAGCTGTCGAAGCCGCAGACCTGGACCAGACCAAGACGGCCGAATTTCGAGTGATCGGTGATGACCAGGGATCGCTGACCGCGCGACAGCACCATGCGGGCGAACTCGGCCTCATCCAGATCAAAATCCATGACGCCCATCACCGCGTCGACGCCGCCGGTGGAAATGATGGCGTGGCTGACCGAGAAGCGACTGACAAAATCGATTGCCGAGGCACCGAAAGCAGCACCGGAATCGCTGCGCAGCTCGCCGCCGGCCATATAGACCTTGTTGCCGTTGATGGTGGCCAGCGTGCGGGCGATGTCCGATGAGTTGGTGACGACCGTCAGGCGCCGGTGGCCAAGCAGTTCACGCGCAAGGAACGAGGTTGTCGTTCCGGTGTCGAGCATGATCGATTCCCCGTCGCGGATGGTGGCGGCGACCATGCGGGCAATGACGCGCTTGGCATCGGCGTTCTCACGCATGCGCCGCTCGAAGGGCGCTTCGCCGATCATCGACGGCAGGCCGATGGCGCCATGCATCTTGAGGACAGAGCCGTCACCAGTCAGTGGCTTGACGTCGCGGCGCACCGTCTCCAGCGACACGCCCAGCCGGTCGGCCAAACTGGCGATGGTGACGGTGCCCTCTTCCTGCAGGAGACGCAGGATCTCGCCGTGTCGTTTGGACTGGGCCATCTGGTTTCCCGAACTGATGCTCCTGACCGATTTTAAGGTAATTCAAGTGCTTTTAAAGGAACTACCTTATGCTTTCAGGCAAAATACCCAAAAAAAGTCACACCTTTTTATTGACAAGCGGGCAGCCCTGTCGTGAAATCGAAGACATCAACAGGCTTCAGATCTGCGGCTGGGGCAGAGCCGCAACTCAGCGATCAGGCCGTTTGGAACGTGCCTGTTCAAGGAATTTTCAGGTCCGCGGGGGCGGATGCCGGGCTCAAAAACCTGGCCAAGGGGCTCGTCGGTGCGGTGCGGGATACCGATCCTGGCGTCCCGCACCGACGAGATTATTTACGTTTTTCCCGCCATCGTTGCGCTGTTCACGGCGCCTTGTCGAAGCCCAGCAAACCAGGGATGTTCCGTGACCGCCGAAGATCGCATCCGCGCCCTGCCCTGCTGGACCGGTGGCATCGAGATCGCACCGCTGCCCGGCGGCCTGAGCAACGCGAATTATGTGGTCACGGACGCGGCCGGACGACATGTCGTGCGCTTCGGCAAGGACTATCCGTTCCACCATGTCTTTCGCGAGCGCGAGGTTATGACCGCGCGGGCGGCGCATGCCGCCGGTTTCGCGCCAGCCGTCCGCCATGCCGAACCGGGCATCCTGGTGACGGAATTTCTCGGTGCGAAAACCTATCTGGCGGAAGACGTGCGCGCCAATCTCGGCCGGGTCGCGGCCCTGATGCGCGCCTTCCACCGGGAGATGCCCAATCACGTCTCGGGCGCCGGCTTCATGTTCTGGGTGTTCCATGTCATTCGCGACTATGCGCGCACGCTTGAAGAAGGCGGCAGCCGCAAGCGCAGCGACTTGCCGCGCCTTTTGACACTGGCCGACGAACTGGAGCGCGCGCAGAAACTGCTGCCGATCGTCTTTGGCCACAATGACCTGTTGCCGGCCAATATTCTCGACGACGGCAACAGACTATGGCTGATCGACTTCGAATATGCCGGCTTCAACACGGCGATGTTCGACCTCGCAGGCGCCGCCTCCAACGCCGGCATGAGCGACGAGGAATCCTTCGCCTTCCTGACCGCCTACTTCATGAAGGAACCGGACGAGGCGATCCGCCGTTCGCACGCGGCCATGCAATGCGCCTCGCTGCTGCGCGAGGCGATGTGGAGCATGGTCTCCGAGCTCTATCTCGACGCGCCGGGCATCGACTACGTCGCCTACACCGAGGAAAACCTCGCCCGGCTCGACGCGGCACTGGAAAACTACCGGACAAAATACGGGATACAGAAATCATGACATTGCCGAGCCAGGCCGCCATCGTCGTCATCGGCGGCGGCATCATCGGCTGTTCGACGGCCTATCATCTGGCGCGCGACCACAAGGCTGACGTGGTGCTGCTGGAGCAGGGCAAGCTGACCTCGGGTTCGACCTGGCATGCCGCCGGCCTTGTCGGGCAATTGCGCTCGTCGGCGTCTATCACCCGCGTGCTGAAATATTCCGTCGACCTCTACAAGGGACTGGAGGCCGAGACCGGTCTCGCCACCGGCTGGAAGATGACCGGCTGCCTCAGGCTCGCCACCAATGCCGACCGCTGGACCGAGTACAAAAGGCTGGCGACGACAGCAAAAAGCTTCGGCATGGACATGCAATTGCTGTCGCCGGACGAGGTGAAAAGAATGTGGCCGCTGCTGGAGACCGGCGATCTCGTCGGCGCCTCCTGGCTGCCGACCGACGGCCAGGCGAGCCCCTCCGACATCACGCAGTCGATGGCCAAGGGCGCGCGCATGCATGGCGCCAAACTGTTCGAGGATGTTCGCGTCACCGGCTTCGAGATGAAGGACGGCCGCATCGCAGCGGTGAAGACCAGCAGGGGCGACATCGCTTGCGACAAGGTGGTCAACTGCGCCGGCCAATGGGCGCGGCAAGTGGGGGCCATGGCCGGCATCAACGTGCCGCTGCAGCCGGTGAAGCACCAGTACATCATCACCGAGAAGATCGACGGGCTGGCTACCGACGCGCCGACCATCCGCGACCCTGACCGACGCACCTATTTCAAGGAGGAAGTCGGCGGGCTGGTGATGGGCGGCTATGAGCCTAACCCGCAGGCCTGGGCGACTGGTCTCCCCGGCGACGACGTTCCCAATGATTGGGAATTCAGGCTGTTCGACGACGACTACGACCATTTCGAGCAGCACATGAGCCAAGCGATCGCGCGTGTGCCGGCGCTGGAAACCGTCGGCGTCAAGCAGATGATCAACGGGCCGGAGAGTTTTACGCCGGACGGCAATTTCATTCTCGGCACAGCGCCCGAATGCGCCAACATGTTCGTCGGCGCCGGCTTCAACGCCTTCGGCATCGCCTCGGGCGGCGGCGCGGGCTGGGTGCTGGCGCAGTGGGTGGTCGACGGCGAGGCACCGCTCGACCTGTGGGTGGTCGACATCAGGCGTTTTTCCAACCTGCACCGCGACCGGCAGTGGGTCTGCGACCGCACGCTGGAGGCCTATGGCAAGCATTACACGATCGGCTTCCCGCATGAGGAGTATGCCACCGGGAGACCCCGCATCGTCTCGCCGCTCTACGACAGGCTGAAACAGCAGCGCGCCGTATTCGGCTCGAAGCTCGGATGGGAGCGGCCGAACTGGTTCGCACCGCAAGGCGTCGAGCCGCAGGACATCTATTCGATGGGCCGGCAGAACTGGTTCGCGGCGGTCGGAGGCGAACACCGCCATGTGCGCGAAAAGGTCGGCATTTTCGATCAATCGTCTTTCGCCAAATACGAGCTGACCGGGCCAGATGCGTTGAAGGCGCTGGACTGGATCTGCGCCAACGACGTCAGCAAGCCGGTCGGCCGGCTGACCTATACGCAGCTTCTCAACACGCGCGGCGGCATCGAGGCCGATCTGACGGTGGCGCGGCTGGCCGAAGAGAAGTTCTATATCGTCACCGGCACCGGTTTCCGCACGCATGATTTCTCATGGATCAGCGATCATATCGGCGAAGGGCTCGACACCATGCTTGTCGACGTCACCGAGGATTTCGGCACGCTGTCGCTGATGGGTCCTCGGGCGCGCGACGTGCTCTCGGTGGCGACCGGAGCCGACGTGTCGAATGCCGGCTTCCCGTTCGGCCATGTGCGCGAGATTGCCATCGCCGGCCACACGGTTCGGGCACTGCGCGTCACCTATGTCGGCGAACTCGGCTGGGAACTGCATGTGCCGATCGCGGCCACCGGCGAAGTCTTCGACGCACTGATGGCGGCAGGCGAGAAGCATGACATCCGACCGGTCGGCTATCGGGCGCTGGAATCGCTAAGGCTGGAAAAAGGCTATCGCGCCTGGGGATCCGACATCACCCCCAACGACACGCCACAGGAAGCCGGGCTCGGTTGGGCGGTCAAGCTGCGCAAGAACACCGATTTCGTTGGACGGCGCGCGCTGGAAAAGACCAGCGGCGCGGCACTGAAGAAACGCTTTGCCGGCTTCACGGTCGAAGACCCCGAGATCGTGCTGCTCGGTCGCGAAACCATCCTGCGCAATGGCGATCCGGTCGGTTATCTCAGCAGCGGCGGTTACGGCTACACGCTGGGCAAGACCATCGGCTACGGCTATGTGCGCAACGCCGATGGGGTGAGCGACGATTTTCTCGCCTCGGGCGACTATGAACTGGTGGTTGCGATGGAGAGGACGCCGGCCAAGATCCACCTCGAGCCTATGTACGATCCGGCAGGCGCCAGGGTCAAAGCGTAGGTCAAATAACGCGCAAAGCGAGGCCGCGGCTTGGTACCGTGTCGGCCTCGCCGGGCATCGAGACGTAAGGACGCGTTTCCTCGACGCGGGTGACGAGGCCTTGCGCCTCGATCTCGCCGACACGCGTGGCAAAGCCGGCATCCCACAGCGTGTTCTTGACCGTCAGCACGATCACGCCGCCCGGACGGCAGATGCGGATTAGCTCGTCCAGCCCCTCGACGCCGACATGGCCCGAGGTGAAGACGCCGGCCGAGATTATCCCGGCATAGGCATCGTCGTCAAAAGGCAGATGACCGCCCAGCGCCAGACAATGAAACGCGGAATAGATGCCCTTGCGGGCCGCCTGATCCAGCATGCCTTGTGAAATATCGAGTGCCTCGACCAGGGGATAACCAGCAATATCAAGCCATTCGCCGATGAGCCCGGTGCCGGCCCCGGCATCGAGCAGCGGTGCTGAACCGCGCGGCAGATGGCGGGCCAGCAACGCAAGGCAGATCGTCGGATGGCGATAGCCGGCGGCCGACATGTCGGCGTCATAGGTTTCCGACCAGCGGTCATAGAGTGCGGCCACCTCTTCGGGCCGCTTTGCCGCGTAGGCCGCGCCGAGCGCGCCCTGATGTTTGCTGTCCGCCACTTTTATCCAGTCCGCCAATTTTGATCTCGCAGTGATGATAGCCAAAGCGCGAAAATTGTGGAACCGTCGCTGCGACAAATAACAGCGTGGGGGCGCAGGCATGGTGACAGACGAGGCGCGTGCCGCACTGGACGCCATTCCCATGCTGGCCGGTTACAGCGGGCCGCTGGAACGGCTGGGCGGCCTCACCAATCTCGTCTTCAAGGCCGGCGACTTCTGCCTGCGCATTCCCGGCAAGGGCACCGAGGAATACATCAACCGGGCCAACGAAGCGGTGGCCGCGCGCGAAGCTGCAAAAGCGGGGGTCAGTCCCGAGGTGCTGCATGTCGACCCCGGTACCGGGGTGATGGTGACACGCTACATCGCCGGCGCCGAAACGATGTCGCCGGAGAAATTCCGGACACGTCCGGGCAGTCCGGCACGCGCCGGCGAAGCCTTTCGCAAGCTGCACGATTCAGGCGCGGTGTTTCCCTTCCGCTTCGAATTGTTCGCGATGATCGACGATTACCTCAAGGTGCTGTCCACCAAGGAGGTCGCCCTGCCCGCCGGTTATCATGACGTGGTGCGAGACGCCGAGAGCGTCCGCTCGGCGCTGGCCGCCCATCCGCTGCCGATCGTCGCCTGCCACTGCGATCCGCTGTGCGAGAACTTTCTCGATACTGGCGAGCGGATGTGGATCGTCGACTGGGAATATTCGGGCATGAACGATCCGCTCTGGGACCTTGGCGACCTCAGCGTGGAGGGCAAGTTCGACGCCGCCCAGGACGAAGAGATGATACGCGCTTATTTCGGCGGCGAGGCGAGGCCGGCGGAGCGCGGCCGCATCGTCATCTACAAGGCAATGTGCGACCTGTTGTGGACCTTGTGGGGGCTGATCCAGCTCGCCAACAACAACCCGGTCGATGATTTTCGCGCTTATGCGGATGGCCGTTTCGCTCGCTGCAAGGCGTTGATGGAGACGCCGGAGTTTTCGCGGCATCTGGCAGCAATACACCGGGACTGAGCCTGGACTAACTCACGCCCTTCGGCACGTTTTCGGGCGGCACAGTGATCTCGACCACTTTCTGGCGATGGAAGATGAACAGGCCGGCGAGAACAACGATGGCCGAGCCGATCAGGATGCGCGGACCGGGAACGTCGCCGAAGAACACCAGGCCGAACACCACCGCCCACAGCAGCAGTGTGTAGTGCAGCGGCGCCAATGTCGAAGCCGGCGCCAGCTTGAGCGCCCTGGTGATCATCAGGTGGGCGCCGCAGGAGACGATACCGAGCAGCAGCATGGCGCCGAGATCGAGTGCCGACGGCGTCTGCCAGGCGCCGATGGTCAGCACACCGCCGACCAGCAGCGTGCCGATGGTTTGCCATGTCACCAGATTGGTGTCGCTGGTGCCACGCAGGCGGCGGTTGAGGATGATGGCGAAGGCGAAGGAGATGCTGCCTACCAGCGCAAAACCCGATGACAGCGAGAACGCCGCCGAGGACGGTTTCAGCATGATCAAAACGCCGCAGAAGCCGAGCAGGATCGCCATCCAGCGGCGCCAGCCGACCTTTTCGCCAAGCAAGAGGTGCGAGAGTGCCGCAACGTAGATCGGCCCGGCCATGTAGAAACTCATCACATCGGCAAGCGGCAGATAGACCACGGCGGCATAGAAGAGCGCGGTGTCGAGCGTGGTCATCACCACCCGCAGCAGCTGCAGTTCCAGACGTTCCATGCGAAACAGCTTGGCCGGGCCCTGATTGGCGATCATCGGGCCGAGCACGAAGAAGGCGCCGATAGAGCGGATCAGCACCACCTGGCCGACGGAGAAGCTGGCGACCAGCCACTTGCCCATGGCGTCGTTCAGCGCAAACAGGAAGTCGCCGGCCAGCATCAGCAGAATGCCGGCCAGAAGCACATTCCTGATCGTCGAATTCTGCGCCACGGGCTGCGTCATGCCGATCCCGATTCCTCCCTAGTAAGCCGCGTCGTAGACGGAAGCGGCGGCTTTGACGAGGAGAAAACCGGAAATCGGCAAGGCCAGCCTCGGGAATCGGCTGGGTCTGCGCGATTCAGTTCCCTTTTGGCTGCGGCCTGAGAATAATGGGCCGATAGATCACCGGCCTGTCCCAGGGGTCGAAAGCCGGGGTGCGTCTGAGCTCCGCACGCCGCTCCAGATCGATGCGCTGCAGACACTCGGCAAAGGCGTCATTCTTCTTGACGAAGCCGTAGGACCGGCATTTCGCTTCGTCGGCGGCGCGGCGATCCTCTGCCGTTACCGTCATGCAGCCGGCGCAAAGCGCCGACAACGCCACCGCCATCACAGTCTTGCGCCACATGGAATCCTCCTCCGAATAAAGTGGAGGTTTAATGTAAACTTATTTCGCGACGAGCGGAGCTTTGAGCCTTGATGCAGATGCGGCGTCCTATTGGTCCTGATGCGAATGGTGCCGTCGGTTCACAAGTACCGGCCTTCCGTCGATGGACAGCCTGGTTTCCTGCTTCGTCCGCTCCGCCACCACCTTGCCCCTGGCGATGACGCACAGGCGTTCGGCGCGCAGGCGCAGGGCCTCCACCGGACTGCCGGCATCGAGGACGACAAGGCTGGCGCGCTTGCCGACCGCCAGGCCGAGATGATCGAGGCCCATGATCGCGGCATTGACGTTGGTCACCATGTCGAAGCAACGCGCCATCTCGGCCGGGCTCGACATCTGAGCGACGTGCAGGCCCATGAAGGCGACATCGAGCATGTCGGCGGTGCCCAGCGAATACCAGGGATCGAGCACGCAATCCTGGCCCCAGCCGACGCGAATGCCGAGCGCCAGCATTTCCTTGACCCGAGTCAGGCCCCGGCGCTTCGGGAAGGTGTCGTGGCGGCCCTGCAGCATGATGTTGATCAGCGGATTGGGAATGACCGAGACGTCGGCCTCGGCGATCAGCGGCAGCAGCTTCGAGACATAGTAATTGTCCATCGAATGCATCGAGGTGAGGTGCGAACCGGCGACCTTGCCCTGCAGACCAAGGCGCTGCGTCTCATACGCAAGCTGTTCGATGTGACGCGACAGTGGATCATCGGTCTCGTCGCAATGCAGGTCGACCATCAGGCCGCGTCTGGCCGCGATCTCGCACAGCTCCGTTACCGAGCGCGTGCCGTCGGCCATGGTGCGCTCGAAATGCGGGATGCCGCCAACGATGTCGACGCCCATGTCGAGCGCGCGAATGGTGTTTTCACGCGCCGATGGAGCACGATAAAACCCGTCCTGCGGGAAGGCGACCAGTTGCAGGTCGATATAGGGGGCGACCGTCTTCTTGACCTCGAGCAGCGCCTCGACCGCCAGCAGCCTGTCATCGCAGACATCGACATGGGTACGGATTGCGAGCAGGCCCATCGACACCGCCCAGTCGCAATAGGCCAATGCGCGATCACGCACCGCCTCATGCGTCAAAAGCGGCTTCAACTCGCCCCACAGCGAAATGCCTTCGAGCAGCGTGCCCGACGCGTTGATGCGCGGAATGCCGTAGGAGAGCGTGGCGTCCATGTGGAAATGCGGATCGACGAAGGGTGGCGAGACCAGATTGCCGCGGGCGTCGACCTCGGTCCGCGCAGGACCCTGCAGGGTGGGCTCGATCGCCGCGATCGTCTCACTGCTGATGCCTATGTCGGCAACCCTGCCATCAGGCAGTGTGCCGCCGCGAACGATAAGGTCGAAAGCCATCTGTCGTCATCCCGTCAAAAGAATCATCTGATAGTGCCGAGGCTGAAAATCGCATCCCGTCGATGCCGCTTGCAACAGCGGTTTGTCCGCGGCGGCCGCGGATGGTTCCATCCGGCCGCAACTCCTTCTATAAGCCGCCTTCGTTGTCCCGGTTTCAAGGATCCGCCGTTTGTTTCGTTTCTTCCGCTCGACGGAAAACCAGCGCCTCGTTGCGAGGTTGATCCGGGAATCCTTTTATCAGCACAGGTTTGGCTACGGCGCCGCGATCTTGTCGATGCTTGTGGTGGCCGCCACGACCGGCGCCAGCGCCTGGATTCTCAAAGAGATCACCGACGAATTCGTGGTCTTCAAGCGGATTGACCGCGTCAACCTGATTGCGGCGGGGGTCGCCACGATCTTCATTCTCAAGGGTCTCGCCAACTTCATCCAGGCTTATTTCATGAGCCGGGTCGGCAACGCCATCATCGCCGATCGCCAGCGCAAGATCTACGACCGCATCCTGGCGCAAGGCATCGAATTCTACCATTCGACCTCGTCGTCCGACCTGATCACACGCATGACCAACAATGCGCAGGCGGCGCGCAACGTGCTCGACCTCGTTGTCACGTCCTATGTGCGCGACCTGTTGTCGCTGGTTGTCCTGGTAGGGGTCATGGTCTGGCAGCAGCCAGCCCTGTCTATAATCTGCTTCGTCGTCGGCCCCTTGGCTATCTACGGGGTCAACCGCATCCTCAAACGTGTTCGCAAGTTCGCCGCGATGGAGTTTCGCTCGGTCGGCCAGATCGTGCAGGTGATGCAGGAAACGGCAATCGGCGTGCGCGTCGTCAAATCCTTCAACCTCGAAGGCGCAATGCGCAACCGCATGTACAAGGCCGTGTCGGACGTCGAGAACCGGGCCAATAACATCGCGACGCTGGAGGCTGCGACAAGCCCAGTGATGGAGACGCTGGCCGGGCTGGCAATTGCCGGGGCCATCTTCGTCAGCGGCTTCCTGGTCTTGCAGGGCGGCCAGATGCCGGGAAACATCATGGCCTTCATCGGGGCGCTCCTGTTTGCCTATGAGCCGGCAAAGCGCCTTGCGCGCGTGCGCATATCGCTGGAAAGCGGTATTGTCGGCGTGCGCATGATGTTCGAGCTCGCCGACCAGCCGCTGACTCTGGTGGAGAAGCCCGACGCGAAGCCGCTTCTGGCCGGACCGGGCGAGATCCGGTTCGACGCCGTCGACTTCGCTTATCAGAACGGGCCGCCGGTGCTGGACAGGTTCGATCTGACGCTTGCGCCCGGCAAGATGACGGCGCTGGTCGGGCCTTCCGGCGGCGGCAAGTCGACCGTTCTGAACTTGATCATGCGCATGTACGACCCGAAGAGCGGCAGGGTGCTGCTCGACGGCCAGGATATTTCCCATGCGACGCTCGCATCGCTGCGGGAAAAGATCGCCTATGTCAGCCAGGATACATTCCTGTTTGCCGGCACCATCATGCACAACATCCGGCTTGGGCGCGAGGGTGCGACCGACGAAGAGGTTATCGCCGCCGCCAAGGCGGCCAACGCCCATGACTTCATCAGCGCGCAGGCGAAAGGCTACGAGACGGATGTCGGCGAGAATGGCGGCCTGCTATCGGGCGGCCAACGCCAACGGATCTCGATCGCACGCGCCATGCTGCGCAATGCCGAGATCCTGCTGCTGGACGAAGCGACCAGCGCGCTTGATGCCGAATCGGAAGCGCTGTTCCGCGACGCGCTGCAGCAATTGACGGAAGGCCGCACGACGATCGTCATCGCGCACCGTCTGTCGACGGTGCACCAGGCAGACACGATCGTGGTGCTCGAAGCCGGCAAGGTGGTGGAAAGCGGCCCGCACAAGACCTTGCTCAAGCAGGGTGGGCTCTACCAGAAGCTTTATGAGTATCAGTTGATGCCGTGATGGTGTTCCGGATGTTGGAGCCAGCCCCCCTCATCCGGCCCTTCGGGCCACCTTCCCCCCGAGGGGAGAAGAGATCGTCAGCGCCGGCGCCAGCCTCTTCTCCCCAGCGGGGAGAAGGTGGCCGCGCAGCGGCCGGATGAGGGGGCCTGGGCGCAAACCTTATTCCGGCACAAACCTCACCGCGCCCTTGGCCGCGCTGGTCGCCATGGCGGCATAGGCGCGCAAGGCGGTCGTCACCTTGCGCTTGCGCTTTTCCTCGGGCTTCCAGGCCAAGGCGCCCTTGGCCTCCATCGCCGCCCGGCGGGCAGCGAGTTCCGCCTCATCGACAGCCAGGCGGATGCTGCGGTTCGGGATGTCGATCTCGATCGTATCGCCCTCCTGCACCAGCCCGATCAGCCCGCCTTCGGCGGCTTCCGGCGACGCATGGCCGATCGACAGGCCCGACGTGCCTCCCGAGAAGCGGCCGTCGGTGACCAGGGCGCAGGCCTTGCCGAGCCCTTTCGACTTCAGATAGCTGGTTGGATAAAGCATTTCCTGCATGCCTGGGCCGCCGCGCGGCCCTTCATAGCGGATGACGACCACATCGCCGGCCTTGATCTCGTTGGACAGGATCGCCTTGACGCTGGAATCCTGGCTTTCGAAGACGCGGGCCGGGCCGGTGAACTTCAGGATCGATTCATCGACGCCGGCGGTCTTCACGATGCAGCCGTCGAGAGCCAGATTGCCTTTCAGCACGGCGAGGCCGCCATCTTTGGAAAAGGGATGTTCGGTCGAGCGGATGACGCCTTTCTCGCGGTCGAGATCGAGTTCGTCCCAGCGGCGGTCCTGGCTGAAAGCGACCTGTGTCGGCACGCCACCAGGGGCGGCGAGGAAGAAATCGCGCACACTCTGGCTAGTCGTGCGGGAAATATCCCAATGGT
>NZ_RZOM01000470.1:0-4552 GCF_003999175.1 Mesorhizobium sp. M7A.F.Ca.ET.027.03.2.1
GTTCCAGCATCTCCTGCCCGCGCGCCCGCAGATCCGAGCGCGACAGCGACTTGTCGGCAATGCCGAGCAGCAGCGCGGCATTGTCGACGGCGTTTTTCCAGGGAAGCAGGTTGGCGTCCTGGAAGACGAGACCGATCATCCGCTTGCGCGCCGCCTCGATCGGCGCGAGCCCGGCGATCGAAACGCTGCCCTGGGTCGGCTGCACCAGCCCGGCCAGCACCTTGAGCAAGGTGCTCTTGCCGCAGCCGGAAGGGCCGATAAGGGAAACGAACGACCCCTTTGGCACCGAAAGATCGATGTTCCTGAGGATCAGTTGACGGGCCATGATCACCGAAACGCCCTTGGCGGAGATCAGATCGTCATGGCGGATATGGGCCGGCTTGTCGCCGGCGGCCCGGATGGTTTCAATGCGCATGGCTTGCCGCCCCGCGCGCTGTTTTCTGTCGCACCCGCACCATCTTGATGGCGAAGGCGCCCTTCACACAAACAGCCGACCGGTGGAACTCCTCGAACCGGCCTGCCCTCTGCGCACCATGTGACATTGGCTACTCCCGGCCTTCCAGGATGCGCCGCACCGCGACGAGCTTGCGCGCCCGTTCACCCTGCAGCGCCTTTGTCTGCTCGGGCGTGTAGGCAAACATGCCCTCGCCCGACTTGATGCCGAACTTCGACGCAGCTGTCTTCTCCAGCACCATCGGCGCGACATCGTCGCGGTTGGAGAGATCGGCATTGAGGAAAGACGAGACGGATTTGTAGATATCCAGCCCCGCCATATCGAGCAGCGCCATCGGACCGATGACCGCGATCTTGTAGCCGATGCCCCAGGACACGCAGGTGTCGAGGTCTTCCGGCTCGATGACGCCGCGCTCGACAAGATCGACCGCCTCGCGCAGCAGCGCATAGAGCACGCGGTTCTCGACGAAGCCTGGAACGTCCTTCTTCACCACCACCGGCAGCAGGCCGATCGAGCGGATGAGATCGCGGATAACAGCCACGGTTTCAGGCGCGGTCTTTTCGCCGCCGATCACCTCGATCATCGGGATGATGTGCGGCGGGTTCGACCAGTGCATGCCGACCATCCGCTCGGGATGCGAGATATGCGCCTGCAGCTTGGTGATCGGGATGCCCGACGTGTCGGACGCGACGATGACGGACGGGCCGATCAGCGGATCGATGTCGCGATAGGTCTGCGCCTTGATGTCGATATTCTCGGGCACGTTCTCGATCACCAGTTCGGCGCCATCGACGGCCTCGGCGATCGTCTCGACGAAACGCACGCTGCCGGCGCCAGTCCCGGGCGCCTCGATGTCGAGACCGTCGAGCACGCCGCCGGCGAGATCGAGCATGCCGCGGGCGCGCTCGATTGCCCCTGGCGAAACATCATACGCCGTCACATCGAGCCCGCCGCGCGAAAGCCGCGCGGCGATGCCTGGACCCATCGTTCCCAGTCCGATGAGAGCGGCGCGCTTGATCATCATGCCGCCTTTGCGGGAGCAGCAGTGGTTGCCGCCTTGAAAGCCGGCCGGGCGGCGATCGCGGCCACCCAGCGCTCCAGATTGGGCATTGACGGCCGGTCGATCTTGAAGTCGACGCAGCGCTTCAGGATCGGCGCGCAGGCGATGTCGGCAAGGGTCAGCTTGCCGAGCGCCAGGAAGTCCTTGCCGGCCAGGTGGCCGTCGACGATCTTGAGCTGCGCGACAAGGTCCTTCACTTGTTCCTTGTATTCGGCGGTCTGTTCTTCGGGCGTGAGCTTGGCGCCCTTGAAGGCCGCCAGGTAGCCCGGATTGACCGCAGCCAGCAGGAAGTCCATCCAGCGCTCGACCTCGGTCTTTTCGGCCGGCGTGGCGCCATTCAACTGTTCGCCGCCGGATGCCGCGAGATAGCGCAGGATGGTGTTGGACTCCCAGATCACGGTGTCGCCGTCGACCAGCGTCGGCACCTTGGAGGTCGGGTTGAGCGCCTTGTATTCCGCCGTCTGCGTGTTCTCGAACTGGCGGCCATAATCCTCGCGCTTGTAGGAGGCCCCCATCTCTTCGAGCATGAAGAGCACCTTCTGGACGTTGCCTGATGTCTGGCGGCCTAACAGCTTGTACATGTCGTCTCCTCGCTAGTGTCCAAGGCCTACTTGCTCGCCGGGAGCGGCTTGTAGACGATGGCGTCCATTTCGATCTTGGTGTTGATGACGGCCTTTGCCTCGACGGTCGTGCGTGCCAGAACGGCGTCGCCGATCCCTTCGAGGAACGCCTTGTTGTAGCGACCGAAATCGCGCGTATCCTCGAGATAGGTGGTGATCCGCACGACATCCGACAGTGTCGCGCCTTCATGCGCGATGACGCGCGCAATGGTCTTCAGCGTCGCCAGCGTCTCTTCCTCGATCGTGCCGCTGATCATGTTGTTGTTCTCGTCCTTCGGCACCTGGCCCGAGACGAAGATGAAATCGCCGGCACGCACCGCCGGATGAAACGGCAGGTTCGGGTTCTTGTTGCCGATGGCGTAGTGGCTGGCGGATTTTCGCGTGCTGTCGCTCAACATACCCCCCTAGAGAACGCTGGTTTCGATGATGTCGACGCCGCGGATGCGATCGATCAGGTAGACGATGCCGCGGTCGTCGATGGTCACGTCGTTGGACGAGGAACGCTCCGCCCCCTCCGGCGCGTCGGGGATGAAATGGCCGACTTCCTTTGGCGCGAACGGATCGGCGATGTCGACGAGGCGCAGCCCCTGCGCGAACCAGGCAAACGGAATGACGGTTCCATTGAACCGCTCGGAGGGCTGGTGGCAGCCGGTCATCGGCGGTTGCGGCGCGCCATCCGGGTCGAGGCCAGGCACCTGGAAGGTCGAGATCGGCAACGGGTTGGTCTCGTCGGTGATGTCGTAGATCCAGGTGAAGGCCGGCGGTGAAGGTCGCAGTTTGGCGACATCCTCGTCGGCCACCACCATGATGTTGCGGCCCTTGAGCGGCTGTGGGATCGGCAGGCAGGTGTGGGTGGGATGCGGAAAGCTCGGGCTCGAATTGACGTGCGAGACCAGCTTCGGCTTGGTGATGTCCGAAATGTCGAGGATGAACAGCCCGTGATGCCAGTAGCTGACATAGAGCCGGTCGCCCATGCGCAGCGGATGGTGGCAACGCGGCGTGACATAGTCATGCCACGGGTATTCTTCGCCGCCACCCGTCCACTGGCCGGGTATCCACCAGCGTCCGACCTCGACCGGCTTCGTGGGATCGATCAGGTCGAGGATCATCACGATGTTGCCGACATAACCGTCGGCGGTCGGCGAGATGTAGACGTAACGGCCGTCGAAGTCGTAGCGGTGGACGCCCTTGCCGCCGGTTATCCATTTCGAGATGAGCTTGGGCTGCGCCGGCTTGGTTGTGTCGTAAAGCGCCAGTCCGCCGCCGAAATCGGCCGGGCCGGCATCACCAAAGCGCTCGTGGTTGATGATCATCAGCCCGTCCTTGGCGCGCACCTTGTGCGAATGCCAGCCGGGCGGAACATCGATCGTGGCTATCTTGCGCGGATTGCGCGGGTCGGAAATGTCGACCAGCGTCGTGCCGCTCGGCGGCCGCATGTGACCGATATAAAGGATGTTGCCATCGACCCAGACCTGGCCGCCGCCTGGACAGTCGACATGGCCGATCTGCTTGGTGTTGAACGCCGAAACCAAATGCATACGCCCTTGCTGCTGAAACGTCATTTCGATGTCCCCGCCGCCAATCGCGGCGGGACAGTGCTTGCCGAAGGGCCGAAAACTAGACGAGGCGGAGCAGGTCGCCGGCCTGGTTGCGGCCCCAGCGCTTGTAGAGGAGCAGCGCCTTCTGCGTCGGCGCATCAGTGGCGCCGAAGAAGATCACCGGCTCGCTCGACGAGCCGTTGACATGCTCGACCCAGGAACCGCCAGGTATGGCGATGGTGTCGAACTGGTTCCAGTCATAACGTTTGCCGTCGATGATCGAATGGCCGTTGCCGCGGAACGGCGCCAAGAGCAGGCTGGCGGTCTCGCGCTGCGGCAAGGTCCTCTCGCCGGGGCGCAGCATCTGCACGTAGAAATTGATGGTGTGGAAGACGGGGCCGCCGGTGGTCGGATCGACATAGTCGATGACGATGCCTTCATGGGGGTCGCCATCCCAATCCTTGTGGGCGTCGAGGACCGCTTCCATCTTCTCCCAGCGATAGACATACATCGGCGACGACAGGCCGCCGCCGCGCTTGTGGTCGACGAAACGCGGCATCAGGCCACCCTCGCCATAGATGCGCTGTGAGTAGTCACCGGGATAGCGGGCGGTCTGCACCTTCTTCTCGACTTCCTTGCCATCGACCATCTCGGTGTATTTGTGATCGAAATGGACGGCATGCAGCGTTTCGACCAGCGGCAGGTCGAGCACCGACAGGTTGACCGCCTGCTCGCCGCCGACGGTGCCATGATTGTGCCAGGCGTCGTTGGGCGTCAGCACCATGTCGCCCGGGCCGAAGACCACGTCTTCGCCCTCGACGCCGGTGAAGTTGCCCTTGCCGGTCAGGCCGAAGCGGATGGCGCTCGGCGAGTGCTTGTG
>NZ_RZOM01000471.1:0-4551 GCF_003999175.1 Mesorhizobium sp. M7A.F.Ca.ET.027.03.2.1
CCTTTGTACTGTGCTCTCAGTGCCGCCAGCGTGGCGGCGAGGCTAGCTTGGCCACAGGAAAGTCGCGTTGCCTCGCGCCCGCCGTTCAGCGGCGGCACAGACATCCCGTTCGGGCCTACCACGAAGAACGCGCGCTGGTTCACGGTCGAGAGGTCGGGAACCGTCCCGGCGAGTTCGCCAACAAGACCATGATGGATCCGCGGGAGCTCGCCCACGATCACCACGACATCGGCACGCCGGCGCGTCTCTCCGGGGGCGACGGTCATTGCCCCCTTGTCCGTAAAAAGCGCAGTCTCCCGGGCAAGTGCCGCGCCATCGGCATGGTCGTATGCCGCGCCAGCCCTCTCAGCCAGCGCGATCGCCGCCCTCGTGCCGTCTATATCCGTATCAAAGCTGAAAACCGGGCACCGACTTGACGACAGTAGCGACGCGGCATGCGCAGCCGCGCGCTCAATCAGCGCTTCCCGGTTGCCGATCCAAGCAACCGCCATTCGCTAAACTACTTTCTGGTGCCGCCACGATCCTAGACGAAACTGGATTGGCCGTGAACCCCACCTTGCAGCGGATCAGCGAATGTTTTCATACGCTATCAACAAATTCCGACCCTGCTTAGTCATATTTGACGTAAGCGAAGCGTTGATCGGTCAGCGGAGTGCCCTCCAGCGCCCCGCCTTCCTTGGCCGGCTGCCACTGGACAACATCCTCGATCTTTTTCGCCAACTCGAAATCCTTGTCGGTAATGCCTTTCGCCGCATGGTTCATCAGGCGCACCTCGACCCAGGCATAGGAGGCGGTGATATCGGGATGGTGCCACGCCGCCTCGGCGAGATGGCCAACCGTGTTGATGACCATCAGCGTCGATTTCCAGCTGTGGGTCTTGTATTTGCGCCGGATCCAGCCGTTTTCGTAGCGCCATTTTGGCAGCTCCTTCTCAAGCCGCTCGGCGATCTCGGCTTCCGAATAGACCTTTTCCTTGACTGTCTCGTTCATCTCGACCTCCGCGAATTGCTCGGTCTGTCTACACGCCGGAGCCGGCAAACACCTGGATGCATTCTCTTTGGCTTGCTCCATCGACGAAAACAGTTATCATGGTACCGGGCACCTAAACTTCCATGATGCATCCATGATGCACCCATCGGGGGGCAGATGTCGAATTCTGTTACCATACGAGTGCCCGCTCGCCTGCACCTTGGCTTCCTTGATCTTAATGGCGATGCCGGACGGCGGTTCGGCAGCGTCGGGCTTCCATTGAGCGAACCCGAAACCGTCGTCACCCTGTCGCGATCCGGCGAGACCATCGTCGAAGGCTCCGAGAGCACCCGCGCCAGCGAGCATCTGTCGACGCTCTGCAAGCATCTCGGCATTCGCGGCCAGCACCATCTGGTGGTCGAGCAGTCGATCCCCAGTCATGCGGGTCTGGGGTCCGGCACGCAGATCGCCCTTGCCGTCGCCTCGGCGTTGCGCACTCTCCATAATTTGCCTCTGGATATCGCCGGCGACGCGAGCCTGCTCGAGCGGGGCGGCCGGTCCGGCATCGGCATCGCAAGTTTCGAAGATGGCGGCGTCATAGTCGACGCCGGCAAGAACGACCGCGGCGGAACGCCTCCGGTCGTCGCGCGGCTGCCGTTTCCGGAAGAGTGGCGCGTCATCCTCATCCTCGACCATTCCGGGCATGGACTGCATGGCGCTGCCGAGGTCGAGGCGTTTCGTTCGCTGCCGCCATTCCCAATGGCAGGCAGTGGGGAGATCTGCCGGAGGGTGCTGATGGGCATTATGCCGGCTTTGGTCGAGCGGGACCTTCCGGCATTCGGCGCCGCCGTCACCGCGATACAGATGCTGATCGGCAGCCATTTCGCCCCGGCGCAGGGCGGCGTGTTCACCTCGAAGCGGGTCGAGATGGCGGCCCACCGTCTCAATGAAGCAGGCGCCGTCGGCATCGGCCAGAGCTCCTGGGGGCCGACAGGCTTTGCCTTCGCGCCATCACATGACGCCGCACTCAAGTTCGTCGACGCGGTTCGGAAGACGACAATTGAGGACGGCCTTGAGATCAAGATCGTCAAGGGCAGGAACTCCGGCGCGAAGATCAGCTCAACCAGGCTGAATCTCGTCGGCAGCTGACGCTCCCGTTTCAGGCAGAAAGGCAAGAAATGGCCCGCAAACACATCCTGCACATGCTGACACCGTTGAAGCAGATGAGCCCCTTCGACGTGAACATGGCGCTCGACGCAGGTTTCGACGCCGTCGTCCCCTATGTTGATGTAAGCCTCGCCGAAGTGACAGGCTTGGTCCAGGACGCGATCTTTTCGCGCCCCCCGGATGCGGGTGTCGACACCGGCATCTTCATCGCCGGGAAGGACGCCTCGTTGGCGCTCGACATGTTCGACGCCGCGAAGAAGGCGATGGTGCCGCCTTTCCAGGTTTCGGTGTTTGCCGATCCGGCCGGCTCGTTCACCACGGCCGCGGCGATGGTGGCCAAGGTCGAAAAGGCGCTGGAGAAGAAATTGCAGCGTGCGCTCAGGGATACGAGGGTAGCTGTTTTCGGTGCCACCGGCGTCGTCGGCTTCTGCACCGCCGTCATCGCGGCAGGGGAAGGTGCCCGGGTCACACTTGTCGGCCATGACGGCATCGAGAGGGTCAAGCAGATCGCGGCCGAGATCGAAAGCAGATTCAACATCATCGTCGATGCCGCTGACGGATCGAGCGACGCACGCAAGACAAAGCTGGTCGAGGCAAACGAAATTATCCTGGCTTGCGCCAAAGCTGGCGTCCAGGTGGTCTCCAAAGCCCAATTGCAAGGCAATGACCTGCTTATTGCGGCCGACGTCAATGCCGTTCCCCCGGCCGGTATCGAAGGATTGGCCGTCAATGCCAATGGTGATCCACTCGAAGCGGCAAAAGCTGTCGGCATTGGTCCGCTTGCCATTGGCAATGTCAAATATAAGGTCGAATTCGGTCTCTTCAAAAGAATGATCGAATCCGAAAAGACGATCACGCTCGATTTTCAGGAAGCGTTTTCCCTTGCACGCGAGATTGCCAAGTAACGCCGGATCTCTCTTGATCGCGGCAATTTCAGGCCGGGCGCTGGCCGCCGCCGCGCGCCGCGCCGGCTATCGTCCGCTGGTTGCCGATTTCTTTTGCGATACGGACACCGTCGCGCTCGCAGGACGCGCGACGATGCTGCCGGGCGACCTGCAGAGGGGCATCGACGGCGAGCGCATCGTCGACACGCTTCGGCGATTGGCTGGCGACGACCTGCCGGTCGCCATTATCCTGGGCTCAGGGTTTGAGCGGATGCCTGAGACCGTGGAGGAGATCGCGCGACACTTTCCGCTCGCAGGCAACGGCGGCGCCGCGATCCGCAGGATCAAGGATCCGCAGTTGCTGGCCGATGATTGCGCCGAACTTGGCATCCCGCATCCGCAATTGCGATGGGACCAGCCGCCTGATCGGGAGAACTGGGTGGTCAAGACCGCGGGTGGCGCCGGCGGCGGGCACGTCAGACGAGCAGCCGGAGAAAGCCCGACCGCCGGCCGCTATTTCCAGCGCTTCGTTGCCGGACGCAGCATTTCGGCCCTGTTCGTCGGCAACGGGCAAACCGCGCACGTCGTGGGCTTCAGCCAACAATGGACGTCCCCCTCCCCAACAGCGCCCTATCGCTACGGCGGCGCCGTGCGGTTGAGACGCTTCGCTCGCAAACAGGCGGCGGTGATCGGCGGTTGGCTCTCAAGTCTGACGCGGCGCGCCGGCCTGGTTGGATTGTGCAGCGCCGATCTTATCCGCGGGCCGGACGGCTACAAGTTCATCGAAATCAATCCGAGGCCGGGCGCCACCTTGGACATTTTCGACGATGTCGACGCGCCATTGATCGAAGCGCATCTGCGCGCCGCGACGGGTCAGGTCTTCCGCTTGCCGCGCTTCCTCGATTCGATGGCGTCGATGGTGACTTACGCCGCGACGCCAATCACTCACTTTCCGTCGATCGCCTGGCCTGAATGGACAGCGGACCAGCAGTCGGCTGGCACCCGTCTGATTGCCGGCGACCCTGTCTGCACGGTCTTCGCGCGCGGGCCGAGCGCCCAATCGACCAAGCGACTCATCAAGGGACAAGCCAGTCAATTGCAACTCCAATGGGAAGGAGACCGGACATGAAAGACGGTTCGGCATTCCTGAACGACAATGCACAGCGCATCGTTGACGGCATGATCGGCGACGCCGAACGCCTGCGCATCGTCGTTTCCAGGGGGCCATTGGGCGAGCGCCTGATCGATGCCGGCGCCAAGACCGTAGGCAGCGTCGAAGCCGGGCTGCGCATGGTTGAGGCCGCGATGGGCGGTCTCGGCAGCGTTTCTGTGTTCATGGATCGCGCGTCACAGCAATGGCCGTTCACTGTCGAAGCGCGATCTTCGCAGCCGGTGCTAGCCTGCCTGGGCAGCCAATATGCGGGCTGGAACCTGTCTGGCCAGGACTATTTCGCGATGGGATCTGGGCCGGCGCGCGCCCTCGCCCGGGTCGAACCGCTGTTCGAAACACTTTCCTATCGCGACATCGCAT
>NZ_RZOM01000472.1:0-4550 GCF_003999175.1 Mesorhizobium sp. M7A.F.Ca.ET.027.03.2.1
CCGCAAGAAGGAGATGGTCAAGAGCCCGCTCGACGAGATCAGCGGCATCGGTCCCGGCCGCAAGCGGGCATTGCTGCTGGCATTCGGCACCGCCAAGGCGGTCAGCCGCGCGGCCATCGAGGATCTGCGGAAAGTCGACGGAATTTCCGAACAGGTGGCGAAACTGGTCTACAATCATTTCCACGAGAGTTGAAAAATCCGGCACTTTCATCTGGCCTGTCGAATCTGGCCTGTTGACCCCCTACATTCGCATCTGATTTGAGTAGGCAGGCAGAAAGAGTTTCCCAGACATGGCCAAGCGCGCGTTCAACCTGCCCAATATGCTCACCTACGCCCGCATCGTCGCGGTGCCGCTGGTGGTGCTGTGCTTTTTTCTCGAAGGACATCTGAAGTCGAGCGACTTTGCCCGCTGGTCGGCGCTGATCATCTTCCTGCTCGCCTCGATCACCGATTATCTGGACGGCTATCTGGCACGCGCCTGGCAGCAGACCTCCAACATCGGCAAGATGCTCGACCCGATCGCCGACAAGCTGCTGGTCGCCACATGCCTGCTGCTGCTGGCCGCCGATACCGATCGCCATGCGGGTATTGCCGGCTGGTCGTTGTGGGCGGCGATCATCATCCTGTGCCGTGAAATCCTGGTTTCGGGCCTGCGCGAGTATCTGGCGGCGCTGAAAGTCTCGGTGCCGGTGACGCAGTTGGCAAAATGGAAAACCGCGATCCAGATGGTCGCCATAGCGTTCCTCTTGGCCGGACCGGCCGGCGACAAGATCTTTCCGCTGACCACGCAGACCGGGCTGGTTCTGCTGTGGATCGCGGCGTTGGTCACGCTCTACACCGGCTACGATTATTTCCGCGCCGGCCTCAAGCACATCATGGACGAGTGAGATGACGACACGGCTCATCTATTTTGCCTGGGTGCGCGAACGCATCGGCATGGCTGAGGAGGATGTCGACCTGCCTGCGGGCATCGAGACGGTGACCGATCTCCTGCGCTGGCTGAAATCGCGCGGCGATGGCTACGAGCACGCTCTGCAATATCCCGACGTGATCCGCGTCGCCATCAACCAGGAACATGTCGAGCACCGCGAGAAGATCGCGGGCGCCCGCGAAATCGCGCTGTTCCCGCCGATGACCGGGGGCTGACATGAGCGGCGCGGTCTTGCCTGTCGTGCGCATTCAGCGCCAGGATTTTGACGTCGCCGCCGAGATCGCCAGACTGACGCAAGGCCGCGCCGATATCGGCGCCGTGGTGACCTTCTCCGGCCTTTGCCGCGACGAGCAGGGCGCGCTCTCAGCGCTCGAGCTCGAACACTACCCCGGCATGGCCGAAGCGGAAATCGCCCGCATCGCTGTTGAAGCGGTCGAGCGTTGGCCATTGCAGGGGCTCACCGCCATCCACCGCCACGGGAAGATCGCGCCCGGCGAGAACATCGTGCTGGTGGTGGCAGCCTCGGCGCATCGCCATGCGGCGTTCGAGGCGGCGAATTTTCTGATGGACTATCTCAAATCGCGCGCGCCTTTCTGGAAGAAGGAGCATCGGGCTGACGGCTCGGAGGGTGGCTGGGTCGAGGCCAAGGAAGCCGATGCAAGCGCCGCGCAACGCTGGTATCAGTCCGAATAAGATCCGCCGCAGCCATGCATTGACCGCAATCCTTTGGCCAATTGGCGGGATTGGTCAGCCTCGGCATTGGCAGCCCGGGGCATTGGCAGCCCGGGGTGAGGGAGATGGTCATGCTGGACAGGATCGCGGAGTTCTTGATCTTCGGTTTCGTGCCTCTGGTCGTCGGCATATTGGCCGTTCCGGAGCAGTCTGTTGCCACCGAAAGGGCCGTGAGAGGCGAGGTGATCTATCGCGAGCGCATTGCCTTGCCGCCCAGTGCCGTGCTCTCCGTCCAGCTGGCGGACGTGTCGCTGGCCGACGCGCCGGCCACCATCATCGGTGAGCAGCAAGTAAAGCCGGCAGGCCAGGTGCCGATCAGCTTCGAGATCAAATTCGACCCTTCGGTCATCCGGTCGCAGATGACTTACGCGTTGCAAGCCCGCATCACCGTCGACGACAAGCTGCTGTTCATCTCCGATATGCGCCATCAGGTCGATCCGTTGGCCGACGTGCCGCAGACCATCATGCTGAAGATGGTCACCCCGAGTGCCGAGCCGACGGCTTCCGTCTTCGACCAGCCCTGGCTGGTCGACTATATCGACGGCATCGGCGCTATTGCTGCCCCGCAAGCGACGTTCAGGGTCAGCGGGGCCGGCAAGGCGGGCGGCAGCGGCCCCTGCAACACCTACTTCGCCACCGCCAAACTCGATGGGCAAACGATCGCGATCAGGGACATCGGCTCGACCTACAAGGCCTGTGCGCCCGAGGTGATGGCCGAGGAAAAGGCGCTGTTCGATGCGCTGGCCAAGGCGGCGTCATACCGTGTCGATGCCGGCAAGCTCATCATATCAGACAAGGATGGCCGCGAGATCCTGCGCTTCAGCGCCGCTAGCTGACCCCCAACGAAAAAGCCGGCGAAACGCCGGCCTTTTCACGTAATCCAAGGTCTGGACTATCGGCTCAGCCGACGATCTCGGTGTCCGAGAACCAGTACTTGATCTCTTCTGCCGCGGTCTCCGGCGCGTCGGAGCCGTGCACCGAGTTTTCGCCGATCGACAGCGCGTGAACCTTGCGGATGGTGCCTTCGGCGGCGTTGGCCGGGTTGGTGGCGCCCATCACTTCGCGGTTCCTGGCAATGGCGTTCTCGCCTTCCAGCACCTGGACGACGGTCGGTGCCGACGACATGAATTCAACCAGTTCGCCGAAGAAGGGGCGGTCCTTGTGGACGGCATAGAAGCCTTCCGCTTCGCGGCGGCTCATCCAGACCCGGCGCGAGGCGATGACGCGCAGGCCTGCCTCTTCCAGCATCCTGGTGATGGCACCAGTGAGATTGCGCCGGGTTGCGTCCGGCTTGATCATGGAAAATGTGCGTTCGAGCGCCATGGGTCGTCCTTGTCTGAGAATGGAATTGAGAGTGGCGGGCTCTATACAAGCCGCCCGGCCCATTGCCAAGGGGTGAGGCCAAAGGGGTGAGGCCAAAGGGGTGAGGGATGGTCCGCGAAGCGGACGGAAAGCCAATTGCTTGGCTCCGAGCGACGAACGGTGAAAGCCCGGTCCGCCTTCGGGCGGATTGAAAGGTCCAGTGGACCTTTCAAAGGGTTTGAACGCCCGAAGGGCAGGGAGCGATAGCGAAGGGCAGGCCGCTGCGCTTTTCTGTGCTCCCGAAGCCGAGATCAGACGGCTACACAGCAACGCGTTGCTTGCTATACTCGCGTGTCGGCGCCGCGCTGAGGTCGGGCCGTATGGAGACACCATGACCATGACAGACGATCGTCAGGAACGCATTCGCAACCGTGCGCACCAGCTCTGGCTGCAAGAGGGCCAGCCGGCTGGACATCATGAGCGCCATTGGCATCAGGCGGCCGCCGATGTCGACCAGGAGGACGCCGGGGGCAAGTCGGCGGCCAAAAAGCCAACCAGGAAGGCAACTGGCGCCGCCAAGGCAAAGGCCGCCCCCAAGGAGGCAAAGGCTGCCACGAAGGCCGGCAAGCCAAAGAAGGCGGCGGCCAAGTAAGCTTTACGGCGTCAAGCCGCGGCGGCGATCTTTCGTCCCAGCCCGCCATGCAGGTCGAGGCAGCGGGCGAACCACTGCGCCACCACGTCGCCGTCGTCGAGCAGTTGGTAGGGCGAGGCTATGCGCGCCCATTGCAGGGCGCCGAAGACGATATAGTCGCTGAACAGCGGCGCCGCGCCGCCGATGAATGGCTGATAGGAGAGCATCGAGCGCAATGGCTCCAGCGAGGCTCTGAAATTGCCGAGCCCAGCTTCCCTGGCGGCCTTCACCTCCTCCAGCCGCTTGCCAAGACGCTGCTCCCGGCTCTGGCGGAAATAGACGGCGTTTTCCGCGTCCTGCATGGCATGGAGGTCCATGATCGCCGCGGTGGTCACGTAGGGATGAATGGTCACTTGCGACCAGCGTTCGACGAAGCGCGCCATCGCCTTGCCGCCTTCACCGCCAAACAGCGTCGGCCGGTCCGGATAGGCCTCATCGAGATAGAGCGCGATGGCGAAGGAATCCGCGACGACCGTCTCGCCGTCCCGGATCACCGGAACGGTTTTCGAAACGCCGCCCTCGACAGCGGGCACCTCGAGAAAGCGCGTCGGTACGGTCGATATGTCGAGCCCCTTGTGGGCAAGCGCCATCACCACCTTCCAGCAATGCGGGCTGAACGGACGTGTGGTGTCGCGTCCGACGAGATCATAGAGCAGAATGGTCATTGGCGGCGGCGTTCCTGCGGGTTAGGTAGGCCCCGCATCGACGTGAGCCGAGGGAAGCCATGAGACAGCATTTCATGATGTTTGCGGCCTATAATCAATGGGCCAACGGTCGCATCTATGATGCCGCCGCCGAACTCGATGACGAGGAATTCAACCGCGATGTCGGCGCCTTCTTCGGCTCGATGATGGGCACGCTCAACCACCTTTTGACGGCCGACCGGATCTGGAT
>NZ_RZOM01000473.1:0-4546 GCF_003999175.1 Mesorhizobium sp. M7A.F.Ca.ET.027.03.2.1
GCTTGAAGGACACGATCCGCCCGCACGGGGCTCAATTCGAATACCGCTCGATCGAGACCGACGTGCTTGCCTTCATCATGGAGCGGGTGACGGGCAAACGGCTGCCGCAGGTAGTTTCGGAAGAACTCTGGCAAAAGCTCGGCGCTGATGAAAGCGCCTGCTTCACGGTCGATAGCGCCGGCTATGCGGTGGCCGACGGTGGCTTCAACGCGACGCTGCGCGACTATGGCCGCTTCGGCCAGCTGATCCTCGACAATGGTGGCGGCGTCGTGCCGGCCGGCTGGGTCGAGGCGACGCGCAACGGCAGGCATGGGCCGGACTTCAGCCCCAGCCTGCCGGAGGGCAGCTATCGCAACCAGTTCTGGATCGAGGATCCGCGCTCGCGCGCACTGATGTGCCGCGGCGTGTTCGGTCAGATGATCCATATCGACTGGAACACCGGAATGGTCGTGGTGAAGCTTTCGACCTGGCCGGATTTCGCCAATGGTGCCTATTCCATAGCGACGCTGAAGGCCGTGCACGCTATCGCCGCCACGGCACTTCGCTGAGCCCCCACAAGGAAGAAACGACCCGGAAGGAAACGCCATGACCGGCAAGACCGTGTTCGAGACCCGCTATGGCTTCCGGCGCAACCAGGTGGTGCTCGCCAACTGGCGCGAGAACCCGTTCAACCGGTGGTCGTTCCAGAATCTCGGCGAACTGGTGCCGACCGCCCGCGTGGCGGCGACGTCGGGCGTTGTCGAAACCCCCGTGTGCGATATGGGCGGGCTGCTCGGCGAGAAGGTCACGGTGGCCGGCATATCGGAGACAGTGGCTGAATTTCTCGCGCGTTCGAGCACCGACGCACTGACGGTGATGAAAGACGGCAAGATCGTCGGCGACTGGTTCGCCCCGCATATGGATTTCGGCGCCCGCCACATCATCTTTTCGATCAGCAAGTCGCTGACCGCCATCATTGCCGGCATTCTGGAAGGCGAGGGCGTATTCGACCCGGAAGCGCCGGTGACGGCCTACATCCCTGAAGCCGCCGGCTCGGCCTATGGTGATGCGAGCGTGCGGCATGTGCTCGACATGAGCGTCAGCCTCGATTTCGAGGAAGCCTATCTCGATCCGGAGAGCGCTTTCGCCCGCTATCGTCGCGCCACGCTGTGGAATCCGGGCGGCGGCACGGAGAGCCTGCGCGAATTCATTTTGACCCTGCAACGCCTTGCAGAGCCGCATGGCCAGACCTTCCGCTACCGCTCGCCGAATTCCGACCTGCTCGGCCTGCTGCTCGAGCGCGCGTCGGGCCAGCGGTTCACCGACCTGATGCGCGAGAAGCTGTGGCTGCCGCTGGGCGCTGTCAGCGAAGCTTCGATCGGCGTCGACATGGAAGGCACGGCGCGCACTGCCGGCGGCATTTCGGTGACGCCGCGCGATCTGGCGCGTGTTGGCGACATGATGCGGCAAGGCGGGGTGGCCAATGGCCGCCGCATCGTGCCGGAAGCCTGGGTGCGCGATACGGTTGCTAGCGGCGGCAGTTCCGAGGCTTGGCAGCGCGGCGCGATGCAGCCGCTGTTCCCGAAGGGCCGCTATCGCAACAAATGGTACCAGACGGGCTTGCCGAACGGCGCCTATTGCGGCATCGGCATTCATGGCCAGTGGCTGTATGTCGATCCCAGGACCAAAGTGGTGATCGCCAAGATGTCGTCGCAGCCCGAGCCGGTCGACGATCCGCTCGATGTCGAAATCGTCGCCTTCTTCGAGGCGCTGAGCCGGATGGTCTAGACTGGACCCGAGCATTAGAGCGGTTCACGGCTTGATGGAATCGAAGGGGATTCCCGATTTGTCTTTTTTGTGATTCAAGATGCTGGCTGGAGTGGAGGCCAGCATCTGATGACCCGACCTCTTTCCAATGACCTTCGCGAGCGGGTTGTGGCGGCGGTTTTGAGTGGTGAAAGCCGCCGGTCTGCCGCCAAACGGTTCGGCATTTCGGTTTCGGCCGCGGTAAAGCTGTTGCAGCGCCATGAGACGACCGGCTCGGTGGCACCGGGCAAGATGGGTGGACACCGCAAGAGAGTGCTGGAGCCGCACCGTGCCTTCATCGAGGCGCGTATACGTGAGACGCCGCATCTGACGCTGCACGGTCTGAAGGATGAGTTGGCCGGGCGCGGGGCAATGCGGTGTGGCTGTTCCTGCGCCGCGAGGGCCTGAGCTTCAAAAAAAACGCTGTTCGCCCTTGAGCAGGCGCGCGCTGATATCGCCCGCAGGCGCCAGCGATGGCGATCCTGGCAGACCGGCCTCGATCCGCAGCGCCTGGTCTTCATCGATGAGACCTGGATCAAGACCAACATGGCTCCGCTGCGAGGTTGGGGGCCGAAGGGCAAACGGCTGCGCGGCCTGGCTCCGCACGGCCACTGGCGCACGTTGACCTTCCTTGGCGCGCTGCGCTGGGATCGGCTCGCGGCTCCTTGCGTCTTCGACGGCCCGATCAACGGCCAATGCTTCCGTGCCTATGTCGAGCAGCAGCTCGTCACCGTTCTAAAGCCTGGCGACATCGTCGTCATGGATAATCTGGGAAGTCATAAGTCGGCAGCCATCAGGCAGATGATCAAGGCTGCCGGCGCCAGGCTTTGGTATCTGCCGCCCTACTCTCCAGACCTCAATCCGATCGAGCAGGCCTTCGCCCAGATCAAACACTGGATGCGCCAGGCTCAGAAACGCACCGTCGAGGATACGTGGCGCCACATCGGCCACCTCGTCGACCCATCGAGGCAGCCGAATGCAAGAACTACTTCGAAAACGCCGGATACGCTTCCGTCAAAACGTGAAAGGCTCTAGCGCACGCTTTCCTGTGGACCCGCCGGGCTGATCGAAGCGCGACGGTTGGCGGGCCGGACGTCTGCGCCTATGGTCGCCGCTCTTTGGATGAGAGCAGGTACGACATGGCATCCGACATCAAGCGCATTGCAGCCATCATCGCGGCCGAGATCAGCGCGCGGCCCGAACAGGCGGCCGCGGCGATCGAACTCCTCGATGAGGGCGCGACAGTGCCGTTCGTGGCGCGCTACCGCAAGGAAGTCACCGGCGGGCTCGACGACACGCAATTGCGCGATCTTGCCGAACGCCTTGCCTATCTGCGCGAGCTCGATGCGCGCCGCGACACCATCCTTGGCTCGATCCGCGAACAGGGCAAGCTGACCGAGGAGCTTGAAGGCAAGATCGTCGCCGCCAGCACCAAGGCGGAACTTGAGGACATCTACCTGCCCTACAAGCCCAAGCGCCGGACCAAGGCCGAGATCGCCAGGGAGCGCGGGCTGGGGCCGCTGGCCGAAGCCATCCTGGCGAACCGCTCATTGGTGCCTGCCGAACTGGCGCTGGCCTATGTCAGCGAAGAGGTGGCCGATACCAAGGCAGCGCTCGACGGTGCGCGCGACATCCTGTCGGAACAATTCGCCGAGAATGCCGATCTGGTCGGCAAGCTGCGCACCTACATGAAAGAGCGCGCCTTCATGCGCGCCAGGGTGGTCGACGGCAAGCAGGAGGCCGGCGCGAAATTCTCCGATTATTTCGACCATGTCGAGCGCTGGGCCACCGTGCCGAGCCATCGGGCGCTAGCCATGCTGCGCGGCCGCAACGAGGAAGTGCTGTCGCTCGACATCGAGGTCGATGCCGATGACACGTCGCCGGTGAAGCCGGTGGAGCGGATGATCGCCAATGCCTATGCAATCGGCGGCAGCCTGCCGGGCGACCGCTGGCTGATGGAGGTCGCCGGCTGGACCTGGCGCATAAAACTGTCGCTGCACCTGACGCTCGACCTGATGCGCGACATGCGCGAACGAGCCGAGGAAGAGGCGATCCATGTCTTCGCCCGCAATCTGAAGGATTTGCTGCTAGCGGCTCCTGCCGGTTCGCGCGCCACGATGGGACTCGACCCCGGCATCCGCACCGGCGTCAAGGTGGCGGTGGTCGACGGTACCGGCAAGGTGCTGACAACGACGACGGTCTATCCGTTTCCGCCGAGGAACGATGTGCGCGGCACCCAGGCGGAACTCGCCAAGCTCATCCGTCTGCACAAGGTCGAGCTGATTTCGATCGGCAACGGCACCGGCAGCCGCGAGACCGAAAAGCTGGTAGCGGACATGCTGTCCGACATGCCGGCTGATGGTGGCCCGAAGCCGCTGAAAGTGATCGTCAGCGAGGCGGGCGCCTCGGTCTATTCGGCATCGGCGACGGCGGCGGCGGAATTCCCCGGTCTCGACGTGTCGTTGCGCGGCGCGGTGTCTATCGCCCGGCGCCTGCAGGATCCCTTGGCCGAACTGGTCAAGATCGAGCCCAAATCGATCGGCGTCGGCCAGTACCAGCATGATGTCGACCAGTACCGGCTTGGCCGCTCGCTGGAAGCGGTGGTGGAAGACGCGGTCAACGCCGTCGGCGTCGACCTCAACACCGCCTCGGCGCCACTTCTGGCGCGTGTTTCAGGCCTAGGCGCATCACTGGCCGACGCGATCGTCGCCCATCGCGATGCGACCGGGCCCTTCGCCAGCCGGAAGGATCTGCTCAAGGT
>NZ_RZOM01000474.1:0-4523 GCF_003999175.1 Mesorhizobium sp. M7A.F.Ca.ET.027.03.2.1
GCATTGGCGATGTCGATAACTTCGTCCATGCCGAAGATGAGATGTTCGCCAATCTCCCACAGGATGGCAACGGCTACGTCGAGCCGCGATCAGTCATGGATGCAATTCGGTCGGAACTGGCTGGCAACCCGCTTCGCACGGCAGAGGAGGAGGCAGCAGCGGCGGCGGCCGACAATCTTGACCAGACGGCGGCCGAATGGCTGGATCGCGTTGGCCTGCCTCCCAATGCCACGGTGAAGGACGTTCGCGACCATATCGGCCGCGTGCTGGCCGCTGAGCGGAACACGGACGGGCTCGACACGCGCATTTCGCGCTTTGAGCAGGAGATGGAGGAATTCGATCGCACAACCGACGCCATTATCAATGAGCGCGATATTACCGCCATCGAGGCCAAGAGCCTGAGCGAGGAGGTCGACAAGCTCGAAGCCGAACTCGAAGCGGTAAGCGATATTGCGAACTCTTCGCCGCGCGTTTCGCTTGTGGTGGACTATGCGACGACAAAGCGCGATCTGTTCAAAGGCAAGCTCAAAGAGCGGTCGCTGAGCAAGCGGGTCGAGGCGATCAAGCGCCTGGATGCGGAAGGCGGCGGCAACCCGGAAATTCTGGACGAACTCGCCGCCAAGTCGGTCGATCTGGACCGGCTACGGGCTGAGATCGGAGGATTGAAGGTGAAGGCCGACAAGCTGGAGCCGATGGTTCCCAAGGTGAAGCAGGAGATTCCCGAATTCGTTTCGCCGGAGGATCGCGCCGACTATGTGAAGGGCATTGTCGACGACATCTTCTCGCAGCTCACCGGCCGCGCGAACCAAGGGATGCCGTCCTACGACATGACGATGTCGTCTCGCGGCCCTCTGAAGGAACGCACGTTCAACATTCCCGACGAGTTGATCGAGGACTTCCTTGAGCACGACATCGAACTGATCGGCCGGCGCTATGCTCGCGTCATGGCGGCCGACGTCGAACTGACGAAAATGGACAAGCGTCTCGGAGGTGAAGGCAAGCCGACCCTGAAAAGCCAGCTTGGCCGGGTTACAGCCGAATATCTGCGGATGCGCGAAGCCGTGCAGGCGTCGACCGAGTTGGACGATGCGGCCAAGACCAAGGCACTCGACGCGCTGAAGAATAGCGAGAAAAGCGACATCGAGGACGCTGCAGCGATCCGGGATCTGCTGCGCGGACAATTCAAGGTGGATGCCCAGCACACGAATTTCGCACGTGTTCTCCGCGTCGCCGGCACCTTCAATTTCATGAGGCAACTCGGCGGCGTGGTGGTGTCGTCGCTGTCGGATGCAGTGCGGCCGGCGATGGTGCACGGTATGGGCCGCTACATGAGCGAAGGCATCGCCCCGCTCATCACGAACCTGGCAGCCATTAAACTGGCGCTCAAAGATTCGAAGCTTTTGGGCTCGGTGACAGAACGTTCGCTGCAATCTCGCCTGGCAACCATGGCAGAGCTTGCTGATCCATACGCGCATAACTCGCCGTTCGAACGCTTCGTCGACAATGCGGCAAACGTCTTCTCGAAGATGACCCTGCTGCCGTTCTGGAATGATATGCACAAGTCCATTGCTTCGGTGCTCATCCAGAACCGGGTGCTGCTGAACGTGCAGAGCAAGGACTATGGCGCGCTGTCCGCGGCTGAACGCCGGTACATGGGCTTTCTCGGCATCAACACCGACATGGCTGATCGCATCGCCAGGCAGTTCAACGACTTCGGTGACGTGCAGGGAAACGTGCACATTCCCGGCCTGGAGCGCTGGACGGACGACGAGGCTGTTCGTGCATTCGCTGCGGCAGTGAACAAGGATACGGATTCGACCATCGTCACGAAGTCGGTGGCCGATGTGCCCTTGTTCGCTCACACTCCTGCTGGGCGTGCGCTCATCCAATTCAAGAGCTTTGCCCTAGCTTCCAATCAGCGCGTGCTGATGCGCGGGTTGCAGGAAGGTCCGGGCTCGTTCATCACCGGCACAGTCGCTATGACGACCTTCGGCATGCTGACCTACATGACGAAGCAGATTGAAGCCGGTGGCGATCAACGTGTTCTGTCGACCAATCCTGGCACCTGGCTGGCTGAAGGACTGGATCGCGCCGGCATTTTCCAGATGGCGTTTGAGGTGAACAGCACTTGGGAAAAGCTCGGTGCGCCGGGCATCTACACCTTGGCTTCGGTCCTAGGCAAAAAGGTCAATCCAAACGCCGACATGCGGCAGCAAGCTTCCCGCTATGCGAACCGCGACGCATTCGGCGCTATCCTCGGCCCCTCGTTTCAGCTTGGCACCGATGCGGCGCAACTGCTGGGCGTTGGCGGCCGCACGCTATCTACGCTGACCGATGGAGATCCGTCGACCAATCCCGACCTGGCGCCGGCCGACGTCGACCGGGCAACAAAGATGATCCCGTTCCTGACGCTGCCATACTGGCGGTGGATCATTGAGGGTGGGTTTGGTCTCGAAGATGCCGGCGTGAGGCAGCAGCTTCACAAGATGGTGCAGTAGGCGTCACTGCTCGCAACTGTCGAGCACGCTCATTCCCTTGGAACATTCGACCCCTTCGCCCCACTTGGTCGGCATGATGCCGGTGGCGGCTGAGATCAACAGGAAAACCATAAAAACCAGAAATCCGGCTAGGGCGTAGTTGCCCCAGTTGAATTCCGTGATCGACCACCAAAGCAGCTTCGATCTGGAGGGCTTCGGTCCGTATTGGCTCATGGGCGCGCCCCTTTTGCGCATAGCCGCGCACTGAACGTCAAGATCCAACTTTTTTCAAGCCTCGCCCCGGCGAGAGCCTTAACGGAGAACAGCACATATGGGTCAGCCCGCTACTGCCGCAGTTCGACTTTTGACTGGTGAACGCGAGCCAGTGCGCCTTGCCACCACGGCGAACATCGACACGGTCCAGGTCAATGGCGTGGCTCGCTTCATGGGCCTGAAAACGATCGACGGCGTACCGACCGCCGTCGGCGATCGAGTGCTCGTCAAGGACCAGACCGACGCCCGAATAAACGGCATCTACACCGCGAGCGAGGGCTATTGGTACCGGGCGGCCGACGCGCAATCGACCCGCACTATGCAGAAGGGAACGACGGTGCATGTTCAAAATGGCACCGCGAATTCGGGAAAGGTGTTCGCATTTCAGACCGACAATCCAGTGATCGGGACCGACAATATCGTGATCAGCTTCTATTTATCGGATGACGCTGTCGACGACCTGCGAGAGGCCGCACAGGCAATCCTCGATCTTGTGACCGGCGCCATGTCGACGGTCCTTGATCCGCAGTTCGCGACCAAGGCAGCGGCTGAAGCCTTCTCGCCTGTCCTCCCGCCAGACTACATCCGCACTGCCGGTTACGCGGCGGTCGGTGACGGGCAGGCGCTGTACAAGAAGAACGGCACCACATCGGCCGGCGCTGGTGGCCTGGCGATCACGCTGCAGGGTGGTGCAGTTGCCGGGTTCGATATCGTCAACGCGCCACGGTCGAAAGAGATCAACATTCGCGCCGCCGGCGCCGATACCACGGCCGGCAACAACCGAACGGCGATCGTCAACGCCATCGCCGCCGCGGGACAAGGTCGCCTGATCATTCCGGCCGGTACGTTCTCCTTGGCCGGTAATATCGACATTCCACAGGGCCTGACGGTCGAGTTTGACGACAAGGCGCTGTTGCAACGGACTGAAGATGCAACCCACCTCTTCAACCTGAAGGGCGATAACCGGATCATCGCGCCGAAGGTGGCGGGCTCCTGGGACCACGTGGCGGCATCCAACGGGTTTGGCGTTTTCCTGATCAATCTCGCCTCTGGGGTGACGATCGAGCACGGCAACATTACCGGCACGCAAGGGGACCATTACCGAATCCAGGATTCGAGCTGGATCTATATCGATGACGCTCGTGGCGACACCGGCCGAAATGTATTCACCATCAACGATGACGCCTCCGGTACCAGCCATGTGTTTGTGAGCCGCGCTCATGTCAGCGCGTACTTGAACGGCTTCGACGCGGAAAGTGACGATGATTGGCCGGTCTCGGATATTGAGGTCGATATCGACTGGACGCAGCTCGGCGGCACGCAGACTGGTGCCGCCGTGGCCTTTACGCGCAGCGCTACGCCCGCCGGGTCCGTCCTGAAGTACAAGAAGCTTCGAATTGCCGCCAAGTCGAAAAATGGCCTCTATGGCCTCGTACTGCGAGGCGCCAAAGATATCGAAGTGCGGAGCCTGGTGACGGAAGGGGTTCAGCAAGGCATCCGCGCCGGCACCGGTCACCATATCGAAGATCTCCGGCTACTGTCGTTCGACATCCAGGCGACGCACCAGGGCATCTATGTCGAGACGCCGGCCGGGCAGACAACGTCGAGAGGCGTCCGGATTGGTGCCGGCCGGGTCTACGGGATCACACAAGGCGGCGCCTTTGGCGTTTACAGTGCCGCCGACGAAACAGTCGTGTCGGCTGATACGCTGATCGACATGGGAGGTGCGGCAACCTCAACCGGCGTTCGGCTAGACGGTGACATGTCGAAGAC
>NZ_RZOM01000475.1:0-4522 GCF_003999175.1 Mesorhizobium sp. M7A.F.Ca.ET.027.03.2.1
GATGTGGCAAAGCGACCGTCACCATGACGGTCCTTGGCATGCGCCATGGCGATGTGGCCGGCGGCCTCGTCGATCGCGGCGGCAACGATAGCGCGCGCCTCGCCGGGCGTGGCGTGTTCGAACAGGTTTGCCGGATCGAGCACGATCTTCAGATGCTTCGATCCCATCTCGGCGATCAGCCGGGTCGCATCCCTGGCCGAGGTGACGATGTTGGCCTGCTCAGGCTCGATGCCGAGATCGACACCGGCACCTTCGGCCAGCGCCAGCGCCTTCGCCATCTCGGCGGCCATGTCCGACCAGGCGGCCGGATCGGCATTGTCGGGATGATAGGCCCACTGATCGGCGGCGTTGCGCGAGCCGGTGCAGAGCGTGACCAGCGGGATGCCGAGGGCAGCAGCAGCCTCGATGACAACGGCGAGGCGCCTGAGGCCGTCGTCGCGCACGGCTTTGTCGGGATGCGCCATGTTGTAGGTGCCCGACAGTGCTGCGAGTGAAACGCCGTTCGACTGCGCGGCGGCACGGACGGAGGCGATGGCGTCCGCCGGCACAGCATCCGGCATCGACGGCAGGCCGGCACAGGCCAGATTGAACTGCGTCGTCTCATAGCCAGCTTGCCGCACCGCCGTCAGCACGGCTGCCGGTTCAGTGCCCGGAAAAGTCTTGGCGAAAATGCCGAGACGCATCACACCGCCCCCGAAGCCGAGGCGAGTTCGACTCGCTCGCCTGATTCCACCGAACGCGCGATGGCGACCATGGCGCGGATCGAGGCGATGCCGTCCTCGACATTGGCGCCACGCATCGGCGTGCCGTTCAGCACCGTGTCGGCAAGACCTTCCAACTGGCGGCGGAAGAAATGGCCATCGGCGCCGAGCGGCTTGTGGGCCGTGGCGGTCTTCTCGTGAAATATCTCCACCTCGCTGGCGCGGAAGTACCAAGGGTTGAATGTCCTGGCGATAACGGAGCCGTTCTCGCCATAGAGCTGAAAACCTTCGTGCCAGTCCATGCGCACGGCAACCGTCAGGTCGAGATGGCCGAGCGCGCCGCTGGCGAACTCGGTTTCGACGAACCAGCAATAGGCGCCGAATTTCTCATTGAGGCGGGCGCGCACGGCGACGATATCGCCGCACAGGAAACGCGCCGTGTCGACGAGATGCGAGCCATGGGCCAGCATGAAGTATTGCCTGAGATCGGCCTTGGGATTTCCGGCTGGCTTCCTGGCTAGCCTGCTGGTGACGGGCAGCGGCTGCACGGCATCGGTGTTGGTGTAGCGATGGGTGGAATCGCAGTACCAGGCCTTCAGCGCCAGCACTTCGCCGATCTCGTCGCGAACGAAGTCGCGCGCGGCCTCCAGTGCCGGATCGAAGCGCTTCATGTGGCCGACCTGCAGGATCTTGCCCGAGCGGCTGACCGCTTCGGCCAGCGCCTCGCCCTCCTCGACCGAGGTGCCGATCGGCTTTTCACAGAGAACATGCTTGCCGGCGTTGAGCGCCCTGATCGACATCGGCACGTGATAGGCGTCCGACGTGGCGACGATCACCGCTTCCAGCTCGGGATCAGCGAGCATTGCCTCATAGTCGGAATACATCTTCTGCGGCTCATAGGTCGCGCCCATGCGGGCAAGCAGATCGGGTGCCGCATCGCAGATGGCGTAAAGGTCGGCATTGCCGGCCTTGACGCAGGATTCCAGATGCGCGAACTGCGCGATGGGGCCGCAGCCGAGCACGCCGACCCTGAGGCGTCTGTCCTGTTTCTTGATCATCGTCTCGTTCTTCAGGCGCCGTAGCTGCGCATAGTCTGGCGGTTGGTCTTGACCGCGCCGGCAGGATCGGCGGCGGCCGTTTCGGATTCTTCCTCCAGCACCAGCCAGCCGTTGAAGCGCGGTGCGGTGTTGGCGATCTCGATGACCGCCGGGGTGTCGCAGACGCCCTTGCCGAGCATGGCCCAGGTACCGTTGGCATAGACGTCCTTGAGGTGGATGTAGCGGATGCGGTCGCGGTAGGTGCGCAGCGTATCGGACATGTCCTTGTGGCCGCGCAGTATATGGCCGGTATCCGGTACCCAGCCGACCAGGTCGGGGTCGAGCAAGGCAAAGATCGTGTCGTAGTCGGCGCGGTCGAACAGCAGCGTGTTGTGGTGGGAGCTTGGATGCACCGCAACCTGGACGCCGGCCTTGCGTCCGAGTTCGCCGGCCTTGTTGTAAACCTCGGCGGCGATGGCGAACTTATCCTCGCGCGGGCCGTCGGACACCACCGTGGCCGAGCCCATCGATACCAGCGCATTCGGGAAGGCGGCGGCGAAATCGATCCAGCGCTTGGCGGTTTCGAGGTCGGCGCCGATCTCCTCCTTCAGCGTAAAACCACTGTTCGAGCCAAAGGCGAAGGAAACCAGCGTCAGCCCCGACGCCTTCAGCGCGGCGGCGAACTCCTCCGGCTTGTCGCCATAATGTCCGATCATGGTGTCGGTGATCTCGAGCCCGGCATAGCCACCATCGGCGATCGCCTTCAGCAGATCGTCGGGGCCGCCGGTAAACCGGTCTCCCAGCATTTCCCAGGTGAAGGTCTGGCAGCCGACTTTGAGCTCTTTCACGTTCGTCCTTTCATTCCTTGGTATCGCCTATTGCTTGATGCCACCCTGCGTCGCCGTGGGATGGACGTCCTACTTGACCGAGCCCGCGGTCATGCCGGCGAGGAAGTACCTCTGGGCAACGAGGTAGATGAGCAAGAGCGGTAGCGAGCCGAGCACACTCATTGCCATCATCTGGTTCCATTCGAAGGCGTGCTGCCCCATCAACAGTTGGATGCCGATCGGGACGGTGCGCATGGACGTCGACTTCGTCAGTGTCAGCGCAAAGAGAAATTCGTTCCAGCACAACAGGAAGGTGTAGACCGACGTCGCCACGATACCAGGCAGTGAAATCGGGACGATCACCCGCCAAAGCGCTGTCCAACTGGTGCCGCCATCGACGGCTACGGCTTCATCGAGATCGCGGGGCAAGGTGTTCAGATATCCCGTCATCAGCAGGATCGCGTAGGGCAGCGTAAACACCAGATAGGTCAGGATCAGTGCGACGTAGGTGTCGAAGATACCGTATGAGACGACGAGCCCGAAGAAGGGGATCAAAAGTGTGATCGGCGGAATCGTCTGCGTGCTGATGATGATTGTGTTGAGGCTGCCCTTGCCGCGGAAGTTGAAGCGGCTGAACCCGTAGGCCGCCAGCAGGGCGATCAGCACCGTCAGCACAGTCACCGCTCCCGCCACGAAATAGCTATTGAAGAAGAAGCGCAGCTTTACCGGGTCGCCAAGGATGGCTGCATACGCTTCCAGCGTGAAGGCCTTTGGCAGGATGGTTGGTGGCAGGGCAAAGATTTCGGTATTCGATTTGAACGAGCTGCTCAGCATCCAGTAGATCGGAAATGCCGCGAAAAAGAGCCCCGCTGCAAGCGCTACATGGAGCGCGACGGTGATCAGCCTGTCTTTCGGCGTATGCCTTTTCCTCATGATGACTACCGAGCCTTCTGATAGCGAATATAGAACAGCGTCAGGCCGAGAGAGATCAACAAGATGACCACAGCGCTGGCTGAAGCCTGCGACAGGTTGTAGCTCGAAAACGCCAGCTTGTACGTGTAGGTGCTGAGGACCTCGGTCGAGTAGATCGGGCCACCGCCCGTCGTTATCCAGATTAACGGGAAGACCTGCATGGTCCAGATGAAGTCAAGCAGCGAGATGCTGATGATGATCGGCATCAGCTGCGGAATGGTGATGAAGATCAGCTTCTGGTAGGCTTTCGCCCCGTCGATATCGGCAGCCTCGTAGAAATCCTTGGGAATGCCCTGCAAACCCGCGAGCAGGCTGACCATGAAGAGCGGATAGCCCGCCCAGATGTTGGCAAAGGTGACCGCGCGCAGCGCGGTCTCAGGCGAGGAAAACCATTCGACCTTGGAACCGATGATGCCGATTTGCATGAGAATGCTATTCACGACACCGTTCGGCTCAAGCAGCAGGCGCCAGATCACGGCGATAATCACCGCGGTGAACAGCCAAGGCAGTATATAGAGCACGCGCAGGATATTGCGCAGCGTCGGATTGATGCGGTCGCTGTTCAGCATGAGCGCGAAGGCCATGCCGATGGTCATGTGGAAAATGACACTCATGCATGTGAAGTAGAGCGTGTGCCACAGCGAAGCCCAGAACACGGGGTCGTCGAAGATCGCCTGGTAGTGTTTCAGTCCGGCAAAGGATGGGTCGCGACGCAGCACCGCGCTGTTCTGGAACGAGTAGCCAATCACCGTCACCATCGGCAGCAGCATCAGAAGCCCGATTATGAGCAACGAGGGCGACAGATAGAGGTAGGGTGCGACCGCTCGTTTGAGCTTATGGTGGGAACGCTTTTGCCGGGTCATGTGCCAACCTTGGGATACGCCTTCAAGAGAAGGTAAGCTTCAAAAACAGGTCCACTCAAATTGCCGATCCGTTGTTGCCGGGTGGCCTGCCCGAAGTCAGGCCACCCGGTCGAAGATAGCAA
>NZ_RZOM01000476.1:0-4517 GCF_003999175.1 Mesorhizobium sp. M7A.F.Ca.ET.027.03.2.1
GGCCGCACAGGTCGAAAGTCTCGGCCACTGATGCGCACGCAAATCGTCGTCATCGGGTCCGGGCCGTCCGGGCTGCTGCTTGGGCAATTGCTGGCCGGCATCGGCGTCGAGACGGTCATTCTGGAACGCGCAAGCCGCGAGCACGTGCTTGGCCGCGTGCGGGCAGGGGTGCTCGAACAGGGCACCGTCGAATTGCTGGAACAGGCCGGCGCGGCGGCAAGGCTGCATGCCGAAGGGCTGCCGCATACTGGCATCTCGCTCGCCTTCGACGGACGCTTGCATCCCATCGACCTCAAGGCGCTGACCGACGGCAGGCATGTCACCGTCTATGGCCAGACCGAGGTGACGCATGATTTGATGGACAAGCGCGACGCGGCTGGGCTGACCACGATCTACGAGGCGGCAAATGTCGCTCTGCACGATTTCGACGGCACCGCGCCTTTCGCCACCTATGACAAGGATGGCGTCACGCATTGCATCGACTGCGACTTCGTTGCCGGCTGCGACGGTTATCATGGCGTCAGCCGCAAATCGGTGCCCGAGCGTACCCTAAAAATCTTCGAGCGGCAGTATCCGTTCGGCTGGCTCGGCGTGCTGGCCGAGGTGCCGCCAGCCGACCGCGAACTGGTCTACGCCAATCACGAGCGGGGTTTTGCGCTGTGCTCGATGCGCTCGACGCATCGCAGCCGCTACTATGTGCAATGCCCCCAGGACGATCGCGTGGAGGCGTGGTCGGATGAGCGCTTCTGGGACGAGTTGCGCCGCCGCTTGCCGGAGCAGACCGCGGCAAATGTCGTCACCGGCCCATCTTTCGAGAAATCGATCGCGCCGCTGCGCTCCTTCGTTGCCGAGCCAATGCGCTTCGGCAGGATGTTCCTGGTTGGCGACGCCGCCCATATCGTACCGCCGACCGGGGCGAAAGGCCTCAACCTCGCCGCCAGCGACGTGCGCTATCTCTTCGCAGGTTTGCGCGACTTCTACGTCGAGAAGTCACATGATGGCATCGACGCCTATTCCGGCAAGGCGCTGGCACGGGTCTGGAAGGCGGTGCGCTTTTCCTGGTGGATGACGACGATGCTGCACCGTTTTCCCGACACCGGCGATTTCGGCCAACGCATCCAGGAGGCCGAACTCGACTACCTCGTGCACTCGCGCGCCGCATCGACCGCGCTCGCCGAGAACTATGTCGGCCTGCCTTATTGAGGGCTGCGGATCATCCAGCGCCTTGCTGCCTGGCAAAATCCAAAAGCATCGGGCGCTGCCCCTTGAGGATTTTCACCTCGGCCTCGGGCAAGGTGAACCAGCCCGCTCTGTCGACCTCCGGGAACTCCTTCAGGGATCCCGACCTTGGCGGCCATTCCATGGTGAAGCTGTTGCTCTTGATGGAGGTCACATCGATGTCGATGGTCGCCTCGACGGACCAGGCCGAGACGATCTTGCCGCCCGGTTGCCTGTAGTCGCCGAGACGAGTGAAGTATCCATCGACCTTGACGCCAAGCTCTTCCTCGGTCTCGCGTTGCGCTGCCGTCAACTCGTCCTCGTTTTCGTCGACAAGACCCTTCGGTATCGACCACGCACCATCGTCCTTCTTCGCCCAGAAGGGGCCGCCCGGGTGAACCAGCAACACTTTGAGACCACCGTCTTCGCGGCGATGGATCAGCAATCCCGCACTCCGTTTTGCCATTTTATATGTCCGTCTGCGAAGCCGGCAGCCTGCCACTGGTTCCTTGAATCGTTGACGCGAACCTTGCACCAAGGGATTGCGACGCTATGTCAGGCGCGGCTGCATTGCACCTCACCCGCGAGTCCGGCAATCTGATACCATCGCCTATTTGGCGGCTCGAAGGCTAGGTGACGATGCAACTCGGTCTTATTGGCTACTACAGCGACTTCGTCGTGTATCCGCTGGTAATCGCCGTGCTGGCAGTGGCCGGGCTGCTCGAAGCCGGCGAAGAGGGTGCGCCGGGCTGGATAGGCACGGTCCTCGCCTGTCTCGGCCTCTGGACGCTGATCGAGTATGTGCTGCACAGGTTCGTTCTTCACCACATTCCCTACATCAAGGACCTGCACGACCGTCACCATGTCGAGGAGCGCAGTTCGGTGGGCACGCCGACCTGGCTCAGCCTCGGGGTGCATGCGCTGGTCGCGTTCCTGCCGCTATGGATGATCTCGGATTTCGCCACCGCTAGCGCGGTAAGCTGCGGGTTGATGCTGGGGTACCTCTGGTACATCAGCATCCACCACATGATCCATCACTGGCATCCCGCGCATCCGAGCTATCTCTACACGCTCAAGCGTCGCCACGCGGTCCATCACCACATCGACGAAGCGGCCAATTTCGGTGTGACGTCGGCGTTCTGGGATCGCGTTTTCGGGACGGCGCGGCTCTAGTCCGAGGCCAGATCAACCCCAATCGTTCAACGCCTCTTCCCGCGACCTCCGGGAGACTTGGCTCCGCGGGGTCCGCTCTGAGCCGGCGTGTTGTTCTGGTTTTCGTCGGACAGTTTTCGCCAGCGGGCAAGGCGCTCCGGATCGAGCGTCCCGGCCTTCAAGGCAGCCTGCACAGCGCAGCCCGGCTCATGCACATGCGTGCAGTCGCGGAACTTGCACAGCGGCGCGAGCTCGGTGATTTCGGCAAACAGCGTGTCGATACCGGAGGCGACGTCGCTGACCTGCAGCGTCCGCATTCCCGGCGTGTCGATCACCCAGCCGCCGCCGGCAATGGCGTGCAGCGATCGCGACGTGGTGGTGTGGCGTCCCTTGGCATCGTGCTCACGAATGCCTCCGGTCTGCTGCGGCGATTGCTGCCCCGATCCGGCCAGCGTGTTGACCAGCGTCGATTTGCCGACACCGGAGGAGCCGATCAGCGCCACCGTCTGGCCGACACCGCACCAGGCAGCCAGGACGGTCGCCGCATCCGATGTCCGGGGGTTCAGCGTCACGACCGGCAATCCACGCTGCAACGCGGCAGCCTGCCGTGCATACGTCTCGGCGTCTTCAGCGGTATCGGCCTTGGTCAGCAGGATCACTGGCGTCGTTCCGGCCTCATTGGCGAGCGCCAGATAACGCTCGAGCCGGGCGGGATTGAAGTCGGCATTGCACGAGGTGACGATGAACAGCGTGTCGACATTGGCCGCGGCAAGCTGCGGCACCCTGCCGCCCTGGGTGCGGCGCTCCAGCACCGTCTTGCGGACCAGGCGGCGCTGCACAAGGTGTTCATGCCCATCGACCAGTACCCAGTCGCCGACCGCATAGTCGCCGGTGTTCGCCTGCGCCGGCAGCGTCAGATCGACCGGCCCGGCCTGGGACAGGCCGGTCAGGCGATCGCGGTGGACGGTGGCGATCCGTGTCGGGACAAGATCGGCTTCGCCGGGTTCGAGCTGGTCGCCAAAAAAATCCGTCCAGCCCAGGCCGGCAAGCGATGGCATGGAGTGGTCCGTCACGACTTTGACCACGGCGTCGCGGACATTGGAGAGTATCCCTGGCAGGTGAGGCGCGGACGGGGTGGGCGATTGCCCTGCTGTATGGGCGGCATGGCGGCATTTGGCAAGCAGGCCGGAGCCGAGAGCGAGCGGCAAGCTTCTGCAGCCTATCCCTCGATCGTCGAACTGACGATCAAGTCGACGAAACAGCGCTATCCGAAAGCGTTTGGCGGGAAAAAACGGCGGCGAGCCGCCTCAGTTTTGAAATGTTAACGAATAATTTGACGCATGCAATATTTCTGGGTTCTATTGGTAACTGTGAAAATTGACTGAATAAGTTCCATCCAGGATTGTCGCATCCGGTCAACGGCCGCATGACTGGGGGCGGGCCGATCATGGCAGGGGATCAGGAATATATCGATGGCGGAGAAGACGCACCGCACGATGGATGACTTCGCCCAGGCATGCGGCGTGTCCCGGCCTACGCTGTCCAAATATTTCGACGATCCGGCGAGCGTGAAGCCGGCGACGCGGGCGCGCATCGAAGCCGCCCTGCGCTCCTCGGACTATCAGCCCAACCTTTTCGCCCGAAATCTCAACCGCAAGCGCACCCGCAACATCGGCATCGTCGTGCCGACGATCACCGATCCGTTCTACGCCGAGATGGTCAGCCGCATCGAATTTCGCTGCCGCGACGAAGGCTACTGGCCGATCGTCATCTCCTCACATGGTTCGCCGAAGCTGGAGGCGGAGTCGGTCAGGACGCTGCTGTCCCTGAAGGTAGCCGGCGCGATCATCGCCCCACTGGGTCTGGCTTCCGACCGCGGCGTCTTCGACAAGCTCGGGCAGGACATTCCGATCGTCTATTTCGACACCTATATCGAGGGCGATACGCCGTTCGTCGGCAACGACAACCGGCAGAGCGTCTCGACCATCGTCGACTATCTCTGCCGTTCGGGTGAGCCGCCGGTCTATCTCGACATCCCACACGTCAACCACAACTCCGGCGAACGCCAGGAAAGCTACATCGTCGCGATGGAGACCGCCGGGTTCAAGCCGGTCGTCATCGAAGGCACCCGCGATTACACCTGGGAC
>NZ_RZOM01000477.1:0-4516 GCF_003999175.1 Mesorhizobium sp. M7A.F.Ca.ET.027.03.2.1
CCTCCGACCCGCTGCTGCCGGGCGATACGGTCTACGTCCGCGAACGTCTGTTCTGACAGATACCAAGTGGCGGACAGGCTCAGGATCGTCCATTGCTTTCGCTCACCCGTCGGAGGAATTTTCCGGCATGTGCGCGACCTGGCCGAGGCGCAGGTCGCCGCCGGGCATTCGGTCGGCATCGTCTGCGATTCGACGACGGGCGGCGCGTTCGAGGAACATTTGTTCGAGCAGATGAAGGGCATGCTGGCGCTCGGCATTCATCGCACGCCGATGCAGCGCCATGTCGGTCCCGGCGACCTTGCCTCGGCTTGGCGCACATACAGGATCATCAAGGAATTGCGGCCGGACGTACTGCATGGGCACGGCGCCAAGGGTGGCGCCTATGCCCGTCTGTTCGGCTCATTGTTGCGGGTATCAAGGTCTCGCGTAGCCCGCCTTTATTCGCCGCATGGCGGCTCGCTCCACTATGACGAGAGCACGGTCATCGGAAAGCTGTTCTTCGCGCTCGAGCGATTCATGGCTCGCTTCACCGACTATCTGCTGTTTGTCTCGGACTATGAGCGGCGGACCTATCGCCACAAGGTTGGCGAGCCTCCCATTCCCAACACCCTCGTCTATAACGGCCTGCGCGCCACTGAATTCGAGCCGGTGATCACCGAGCCCGACGCAGCCGACCTGCTTTATATCGGCATGATGCGCGACCTGAAGGGACCGGATATCTTCATCGACGCATTGGCCCTTGCCGGCCCACGGTTCGGCCGCGCGCTGACCGCGGTGATGGTCGGCGACGGCGACGACCTTCTGCGTTACCACGGGCAAGTGAAAAGCCTCGGGCTCGAGCGCCATGTCCGCTTTCTGCCGCCGATGCCGGCCAGGGAGGCCTTTGCCCTTGCCGCGCTTATCATCGTTCCCTCGCGCGCCGAAGCCATGCCCTATATCGTCCTGGAAACGCTTGCCGCGGGAAAGCCGATGATCGCAACCGCGGTCGGCGGCATCCCGGAGATATTCGACACCGGTTCCCCTGCCCTGATCCGACCTGACCCGATCGAGCTCGCCGACAGGATGAGCCAGGCGCTGGCCGACCCGGTTGCCTATCGCGACCTGATGCCCGATAGCGCCAACCTCAAGGCACGCTTCGGCGCCGATGTGATGGCCGCCGACATCGAGAAGGCCTATTTCGCAGCGCTCGACAGGTAGGCACAGGGCCAAGCCGTTCCAAAGCCATACGTTGTTTCAAGGGTTTCTTAGCTCTCTTTTGCTATGACCGTGGGGAAGTTTGCGGAAAGCCCTCATGAACGAGATCGACCCCGCGCGCCGCTTTTCAGCAGAGGCGGTGCGTAAATTCGACGGCCCGGCCGATGGCGACACGCCAAGCGGCATGAACGATGTCGCCCGCCAGGTCGCCTCGCAGTATCGGCGCGATACGATGTCACCGATCATGGTCAGCGGTGTCCTGCGCATGGTCGAATTCGGCTTGCTGTTCCTGTCCGGGCTCGCCGTCTATTTCCACTATGTCGGTTTCTTCAATTATCTCGCCTGGCAATATCCGGTGACGATCGCAGCCGGCTCGTTCCTTGCCGTGGTGCTGCTCGACGTCACCGACTGCTACCAGATCGTCGCCCTGATGCGGCCCATCGCCAATTTCGGCCGCGTGCTGCTGGTCTGGGCCGGCACATTCGCCCTGATGGCGCTGACGGCATTCGTCATGAAGATGTCGCAGGACTATTCGCGCCTATTGTTCGGCAGTTGGTTCGTCATCGGCTTCGTTCTCATCTTCGGCCTCAGGCTGGTGATGTCGAAGCTGATCCGGGCCTGGGCGCGCGATGGCCGCATGGAGCGGCGCGCCGTCATCGTCGGCGGCGGCAAGGCGGCGGAAATCCTGATCCGCTCGGTCGAAAAGCAGCCCTACAACGATATCCGCATCTGCGGCATCTTCGACGATCGCGGCGACAAGCGCTCGCCGCCCATCGTCGCCGGCTACCCCAAGCTCGGCACCATTTCGGAACTGATCGAGTTCGCCCGCATCGCCCGCATCGACATGCTGATCGTATCGCTGCCGCTGACCGCCGAATCGCGCGTTCTGCAGCTGCTGAAGAAGCTGTGGGTGCTGCCGGTCGACATCCGGCTATCGGCACATTCCAACGCGCTGCAATTTCGCCCGCGCGCCTATTCCTACATCGGCGCGGTGCCGATGCTCGACATCTTCGACAAGCCGATCAACGACTGGGATTCGGTCGCCAAACGCGCCTTCGACATCGTCTTCAGCCTGATCGGCATCGTCGTGTTCTCGCCAGTCATGCTGGCGACCGCTATCGCCATCAAGCTCGACAGCAAGGGTCCGGTGCTGTTCCATCAGAAGCGGCACGGCTTCAACAACGAGATCATCGAGGTCTACAAGTTCCGCTCGATGTATACGGACAAGGCCGACCCGACCGCCAAGCAGACGGTGACCAAGAACGATCCTCGCGTCACCCGCGTCGGCCGCTTCATCCGCAAGACCTCGATAGACGAGCTGCCGCAGTTCTTCAACTCGCTGCTCGGTTCGCTGTCGCTGGTCGGCCCGCGTCCGCATGCCATCGCCGCGCAGTCGCACAACCTGCTCTACAACGAGGTGGTCGACGGCTATTTCGCCCGCCACAAGGTCAAGCCCGGCGTCACCGGCTGGGCGCAGATCAATGGCTGGCGCGGCGAGATGGACACCAACGAGAAGATCCGCATGCGCACGGAGTATGATCTCTACTACATCGAGAACTGGTCGCTGCTGTTCGATTTGCGGATCCTGTTCCTGACGCCGCTCCGGCTGCTCAATACGGAAAACGCCTATTGAGTGCGATCAGCCATGATCTGCCGCGCGCGGCGGTCAACGCCAAGCTGGTCGCGCTGATTTCGTCGGGCGCGGTCTTCCTCGGCATTCTGCTGTCGGGCTTCGTCATCAGCGAGCCGGCGCCCTATGAGCTCTACATGGCCGGCCTGATCGCCATCTGGGCGCTTTTCGGCCTGAGGATTTCCCGCGCGGCCACGCCGCTGCTGGTGCTACTGGTGATGATGAACATCGGCGGCATGATCTCCATGACGCAGATGGCGGACCTCGCCAACACGCCGCTCTATCTCGCCGTGTCGCTGTTTCTCGCCTTCAGCGCGGTGTTCTTCGCATCGATCACCGCCGTACAACCGAGCCTATACCGGCTGATCTTCATTGCCTATGTGGTCTCGGCCGTGGCCACCTCGCTGCTTGGCATTGCAGGCTATTTCCATGCCTTTCCGGGCGCGGAGATGTTCACCAAATACGATCGCGCCGCCGGCGCCTTCCAGGACCCGAACGTGTTCGGCCCGTTCCTGGTGCTGCCCGGCATCTATCTACTCTATCTGCTTTTGACCGGACCGGCGACACGCATGCCGCTGCTGGCGGTGCCGCTGCTGATCATCACCGCCGGCATCTTCTTCTCCTTCTCGCGCGGCGCCTGGGGCATGTTCACCGTCTCGGCCGTCCTGCTCACCGGCTGCCTGTTCCTGCAGAGCGCCAGCGGCAAGTTCCGGCTGCGTGTGGTGGTGATGACGATTGCAGCACTGGCGCTGCTGGTCATCGCCATCATCGTCATCCTGCAGCTGCCCGGCGTGTCGGAGATGTTCTCCAACCGTGCCCAGCTCGAACAGAGCTACGACACCGCCCGCCTCGGCCGCTTCGCCCGCTACGGGATCGGCTTCCAGATGGCGATGGAGCATCCGTTCGGCATCGGCCCGCTGGTCTTCGGCACGATCTTCGGCGAAGACACCCACGACATCTGGCTGAAGATGCTGATGGATTATGGCTGGCTCGGCTTCGTGTCGTTCCTGGCGCTCGTCTTATGGACGATAGCAGCCGGCTTCCGCATCCTGCTGCGCGACCGGCCGTGGCAGCCCTATCTCCTGTGTGCCTATGTCGCCTTCATCGGCAATATCGGGCTCGGCACCTTCATCGACATCGACCACTGGCGCCATGTCTACCTGCTGCTCGGCCTGATCTGGGGCGCCATCGCGCTGGAATACAGGCACCAACGGCTGTTGCGGCCTGCCTTGCAGGGCTCGCCGGCACCGGCAATCGCAGCGGTATAAAAGTCGCGGAATTCGGTTGACCCGCACGGGGTTATCACGATACATCGCGACCGGTCCGGAGTGTAGCGCAGCCCGGTAGCGCACTTGACTGGGGGGCGGTGGCTCTCAGCCGGCTTTTCACAAATCTTTCAAACGCTTGTCATACCCTTCGACAGCTCCCGTGGGACTTTCCGTGGGACTTGCGGCCTCCAGGGCGTTCAGCACGTCATCCATCATCGCGTGGGCGTATTTCGTCGTCGTCTTGATGTCCTCGTGGCCGAGCAGCTGCTGCACCACCTTCAGATTGCTCTTGCGCAGCACCCGCGTTGCGGCGGTGTGGCGTATGTCGTGAAAATGGAAGTTCTTCACGCCAGCTCTCGGCACGGCGCGCCGCATGGCGATCTTCAGCCCGGCTTCCGTCAGCGGATAACGGCTGCCCTTGACC
>NZ_RZOM01000478.1:0-4510 GCF_003999175.1 Mesorhizobium sp. M7A.F.Ca.ET.027.03.2.1
AGCCGGACCTGTTCGTCGACGGTGATGCGGATCTTGGCCGTCTGGTACGACTGGCGCCACAGCGCCACCTCGTTGATCGCCAGTGCTGAAATCGTTTCGCCTTCCGAGGTCACGGCCAGCATCTCCAGCGGGCGGATCGTTTCGGCGACGGCGGCCTCGAGACGCTCGGTGAGGCCACCGGACCGGTATTCGTTCATCAGGAAACCGATGGTGCCACGGTTCATGCCGTAAACCTTCTTGCCGGTCCCCATCGTGTCGCGCAGGGTCTGCAGCAGGAAACCGTCACCCCCAAGCGCAACGACGATCCCGGCCTCCTCGACGGAAGACTGGCCATAGCGCGCCGACAGGCTTTCCAGCGCCGTCTTGGCGTCAGCGGTGTCGGACGAGACGAAGGCGATGCGGCTGGCGGCTTTGCTCATGGCTCCCCGATGACGACCGATTGGCAGCGGCCGGTTGCTGGGCCGCGCCAGCGCCGGGGTAGCATGGGCGGGGTACGTCTGCAAAGGGAGGTGCCATCCCGGATGGCAACGCCATCCCGGATGGTACGGCCATGCCGGTCGGCGGATGCGGGCATGCCGTTCGCGTATCATGTCAAAGGCTACGCGAATGTGATGGTTAAGACGGGCCTTAAAGTCTCGTAAAGCCGGATCGGTCATGTTAGCCGGCAGTGGATGGGTGGCGTGGGGGCTAGCCAGTCGAGGCCGACATATTGCCGGTAACACGCCTGATCATCGTCTTCCTGATGCTGGGAAGCTTCGCGCTGCTCTTTGCCGAACTGGTGCGCCAGTCCGAAGAGACGAGCTTCCGGCCGCAGCCCACGGCGTCGCGCTGTGGTGATGCAGCCGGGGCGCCATGCCCGCAAAGGGCGCTGTAGCCCTGAAATGTCCTGATCATCCTCGCGATGACGGGCAGCATCGGCGGTCGCTTCGATGCGCGACATCGCGCGGCAGTTTCTCTGCTTAAAAGCAGAGGCCGGTCGGCCGCCGCACGTTCCACTCGTGAAGGCTTGCTGTTTGCACTCGCGGCGCTTGGCGGTGTAGATGGGTGCATCGATTGGCGGAAAGGCTTTTGGGTAGCTCGCATCCGCTGTTGTTGGGAAACAAGCCCTGGGCTCGTTGACTGGCCGGTGTCTGGAGCGGGGGTTTTCCATGTCACGCAGCGTGTTGATCTCTGGTGGCTGCGGTTTCCTGGGCTCGCATCTGGTCGACCGTCTGTTGCGGCGAAGCGATCTGGAAAAGCTGGTCGTCGTCGACAATCTTTGGACCGGGACGCGAGACAACATCGCGCATGTCGCCGATCCGCGTTTCGATCTGCAGATTGCCGACGCCGAAAGCTTTTCATCCCTTCAGCGCTTCGATGAGATCATCCATCTCGCGTCGCCGGCGTCGCCGCTTTGGTACATGCGCGAGCCGGTACGCACGATCAAGGCTAACATCGGCGGCGCGCTCAATCTCCTGACGCTGCTCAAGCCCGGCGGTCGCTTCTGCTTCGCCTCGACCTCGGAAGTCTACGGCGACCCTCTGGTTTCACCGCAACCCGAGAGTTACAGGGGATCGGTGGACTGCACCGGTCCCAGGGCTTCCTATGATGAAAGCAAGCGCTGCACAGAGGCATTGCTGTTCGAGCAGCAGCGGGTCGGCGGGCTCGACATTCGCGTCGTCAGGATCTTCAACACATATGGGCCACGAACCCGCATCGACGATGGACGCGCCATCTCGAATTTTGCCATCCAGGCACTGACAACCGGGGTTCTGACGGTTTATGGCGACGGCTCCCAATCGCGCAGTTGGGGTTATGTCGACGATATCGTCGAGGGGCTGGAACGTTACTTCTGGCGCGACGGCGTCTCGCATCGCGGTCCTCTGAACATTGGCAACGACCACGAGGTTTCGGTCCTGCGCATCGCGGAATTCGTAAGGTCGCTTGTCCCCGGCAGCCGCATCGAGCACCACCCTCCGGCTCCCCAGGATCCGACAAATCGGTGTCCGGACCTGACTTTGGCGAGGCATGTCCTTCCTGGCTGGGAAGCCAGGACGAGCTATCAGGAAGGCATCGGACGCACCTTCGATTGGTTCCGCCAGCGAATTGCGGCCGCGAGCATTTCGGCCTCAACGGCCTGACGCGTCCGGTATCGCGGCTAAACGTCTTTCTGCCTGCTCACTCAGTCACCATCTCATCGGGCGCATCGTCAATCGCCGAGCAATGGCAGTACCCGCGGAAAAATATTGACTGTATGTTTAGTCATAGTTACCCCTGAGGTCGCGAATTGAGTTGGACAGCCGGCGCCAGCCGGTGAATGGCCACAATGAAGAGGGGACTATCTCGACTGCGATGCGGCTTGCCGTTGCCGGCGCGCCGCATGCCGCGAGTGCGATGTCGACGGCCGCTCTCGTGCCGTCGATCGGCATTGTCGCGGTCATCTTTTCGTCAGCAGGAAACGGACCTGAGGCCGTAACGCCGCCGGTCCCAACAATGGGAGCATGCAGCATGAACTGGAAACTGACCGCGACGGCCATCGGCCTGTCGCTGCTGACTGTCACGGGCGTGGCCCGTGCCGACGGCGAGCTCAACATCTACAATTGGGGCAACTACACCAGCCCCGACCTGATCAAGAAGTTCGAGGAGACCTACAAGGTCAAGGTCACCGTCACCGACTATGACTCCAACGATACCGCCTTGGCCAAGGTCCGGCAGGGCGCCTCCGGCTATGACATCGTCGTGCCTTCGGCAAGCGTCGTGCCGGTCTGGATCAGCGAAGGTCTGCTCTTGGAGACCGATCCCAACAAGATGGAAAACTTCAAGAACGTCGATCCCAGGTGGGTCGATGTTCCATTCGATCCAGGCCGTAAATACACCGTTCCATGGCAGTGGGGCACGACCGGCATTTCGGTGAACAAGTCGGTCTATGCCCGCGATCCGAACACATCGGCGATCTTCCTCGACCCACCTCCCGAACTCGTCGGCAAGATCAATGTCGTACCCGAAATGGGTGACATCATGTTCCTCGCCATCGCTTACGAGGGTGGCAAATATTGCAGCAGCGACATGCAGATGCTGAAGAAGGTGCATGACAAGCTGGTGGAGGCGAAGGCGAAATGGCTTTCGCTCGACTATGCGGCCGTCGATGGCCTGGGCAGGGGCGACATCGCCGCGGGCGTCAACTGGAACGGCATATCGCTACGCGAGCGGCTTGAGAACGACAAGATCGTCTATGGCTATCCCAAGGAAGGCTATCCGATCTGGATGGACAATGTCGCTGTCCTCAAGGACGCCAAGAATGTCGACAACGCCAAGCTGTTCCAGAACTTTATGATGGATCCGCAGAATGCGGCGCTGATCTCAGCCTTTGCGCGTTATTCGAACGGCATCAAGGGCTCGGAAGCCTTCATGCCCGACGACATGAAGACCGCACCGGAAGTCAACATTCCCGCCGAGTTCGCCGCCAAGGGCCAGTTCATGCTGGCCTGCCCGCCCGACGTGCAGGCGCTCTATACGAAGATCTGGACCGACCTGCAGAAATGACCTGACCAGGCTTTCCCGCGCCGCCGCACGCGGCGCGGTCATCTCCCGTCCATGCCAAACGCGATGCGCAGATCGCAGGAGACTTCCCATGACCGATCTCGACCTTTGCTACATGCCGGCCAGCGAGGCGCTGCGGCTGTTCAAGGCGAAGAAGCTTTCGCCCGTCGAACTGATGCAGGCCACCATCCGCCGCGCCGAGGCAACCAAGGCGACGATCAACTGCCTCACCTTCACGCATTTCGACGAGGCGATGGACCTGGCCAGGAAAGCCGAGGCGAAATACGCCAGCGGTGCCAAGACCGGGGCGCTCGAGGGCCTGCCGATCGGCATCAAGGACGAGAGCTACATCAAGGGCAAGCCGACCTCGCACGGCTCGCTGCTGTCCGGGGATGCTATCGGTGGCCATACCTCGACGATGAACGAGCGCATCATCAAGGCCGGCGGCATTGTCCATGCCCGCACGGCGACGCCTGAATTCAGCTGCGCCGGCTACACCTGGTCGAAACGCTGGGGCGTGACGCGCAATCCGTGGAACCCGGATTTCACGCCCGGCGGTTCGTCGGGAGGCTCCGCGGCGACGCTGGCATCCGGCACGTCGTCGATCGCCACCGGTTCGGACATTGCCGGATCGATCCGGATTCCCGCGTCGGCCTGCGGTCTTGTCGGCTTCAAGCCGCCTTACGGGCGCAATCCGGACGAGCCGCCATTCAACCTCGACTTCTACTGCCACACCGGACCGCTGGCGCGAAATGTCGGGGATGCGATCCTGCTGCAGAATGTGATGGCCGGACCAAGCCCGCTCGACATCGCCACGCTGCGCCCGAAACTGCGGCTGCCGCTCGACTACAAGCCGATCAAGGGCTGGAAGATTGCTTTCTCGATGGAACTTGGTTCTTTCGAAGTCGACCCGGACGTGCGCAAGAACACGCTTGCCGCCTGCGATGTGTTCCGCTCGCTCGGCGCCACGGTCGAGGAAGTCGATCTGGGC
>NZ_RZOM01000479.1:0-4502 GCF_003999175.1 Mesorhizobium sp. M7A.F.Ca.ET.027.03.2.1
CTGCGGGAATGGCCGGTACGCCAGAACAAGATAGGCATCGCCGGCGGCGATGTTCTTCAAGCAATGCCGGCAAGGCATGCCGTCACCGTCGGAGATCTTTCGCTCGGGCATTTGACCATAAGCATCGATCCCGCCGCGCTGCAGCGTCCTGACACCTTCGGTCGGCAAAGCTTTGAACTGGATGGTCATGGAAAATCTCCGGTGTGGTCTACCGGAAATTATCCCTTTGAACTCTCGCCGCCACCCGATTCCTGCCAGATATCGAAGAGCCGGTCGCCCGTCGGCGACCGGCTCTCATCAAGTCCCGTCGAAGGCGCCGGCTAACTAAAATTCAGAGCTGCGGCTCAACGGATGAAATCGTCGAAGCGGCGCAGTGTCACCCGGCGATTCTGCCAGTTTTCGTTCTGCGTCTGCACCAGCAAAAACTCTTCGCCATAGCCGACTGTCTCGAGAGCATGACCCGGCACGCCGAATTCGCGCACCAATGTGCGCTTGAGCGAAGCGGCGCGCTGTTCGGACAGAGCCTGATTCGACTGGAAGGAGCCGACGGCGTCGGTGTGGCCCTCGATCAGCACGCGGGCGCCGCGATCGCGGCGCAGGATGCGCCGCAGCGCGTCGGCAATGGTCTCGATCTTGTCGTATTGCGAGTTGGCAATAGCCGCCGAACCGAAGGCGAAGTTGATCGACTGGATATCGATCGAGCGGGCCATGCGGCGCAAATCCGGGCGCCGCTTGAATTCGCGGATGGTGACGCGCTCGTTCGGCCGCAATTTCACACGCGGAGCCGCCTCGAGCTTCCGCTCGATCGTCGCGGTCGAAGGCGTTGTCGCCTGGGCTGCGGCCAGGCTTGGCATGGCAATTGCCGCGATCAGCGCGGCGGCAAGTGTACGGCGGGTCAGCATGTCTTCGTCTCCTTCGGCTTTGGCCGCATTGATGGCGCCGGCAACATGCCAAAAACAGCCTGAAGGGCCGATGAACGGCGGGTTCAGATTAGAGCTGGTGTCAGCTTCCGGCTAGGGCCGCATGACGCTAGCCGCGCGCTCGGTGAAAGGCAGCGGATGGACGATTTCCCTCTTTTGCGCCACCGGTGCAAAGCCGAGCTTCTGGTAGAGCGGCAGAGCCGCCGGATGATCGAGCGTGCAGGTCTGCACCGTCACCCGCTTCGGCCCATGCGACCATGCGGCGGCGATCGCGGAGCCCAGGAACCAGCGGCCGATGCCTTGCCCGGTGGCATGTTCCATCATGCCGAAATAGGCGAGCTCGACTTCTTCCGGCAGATGCGGCTTGAGATCGAAGAAGCCGGCGGGCGCGCCGTCGAGGTAAAGGACCCTGATGTCGCGATCCTCACGATGGATGCCGGCGGAAAGCTCGTCGTCATCCAGCCTCAGCACATTGACCCAGTGCCATTTGCGCCCCACCCGGTCCATCAGATAGCGGTAAAAATGCAGCGGAATGTCCTTGGTCTTCAGCAGCGCGACCTGACGGTTATACGGCACGGCCGGTGAATAGGCCGGAGGCACATGCATCTCGAGGAACGTCACCGTGACTTCGATGTCTTCCAGCGCGCCGTTTTCCATCGTCTTCATTCCTTGCCGATCACAACGGGGCCGGTCACGACAGGCGTGTCGGAAAGCCCGCCCCACTCCGTCCAGGAGCCGTCGTAAAGCCTGTTGTTTGTATGGCCAAGCGTTTCCAGCGCCAGCGTCACCACCGCCGCGGTAATGCCGGAGCCGCATGAAGTGACGACAGGTTTCGACAGATCGATGCCGGCCTCCTCGATCGCCTTGCGCAGGCGGTCCTTCGACAGCAGCTCGCCATTTTCCGACAGCGCCGAATAGGGCAGATTGCGCGCGCCGGGCATATGGCCGGAGCGGATACCCGCGCGCGGCTCAGGTTCAGTGCCGGTGAAGCGGCCCGGTCCACGGGCGTCGGCGATCTGGCTCGCCTTGGTGTCGACGATCCCGCGCATGTCGGCGAGGCTGGCGACGCGCCCGGCGTCGAAATCGGCATGAAACACGCTTGGCGCGATCTTCGTCGGCTCAGCCGTCACCGGCCTGCCGGCCGCTTTCCAGCCATCGAAGCCGCCATCCAGAATATAGGTCTGAAAGACGCCCATCACCCGGAACATCCACCACGCCCGAGGTGCGGAGAAGAAACCCGGGCCGTCGTAGACGACGATTGTGTCATCGGCCGAAACGCCCATGGCGCCGACATACTGGGCAAAATGCTGCGGCGACGGCAAGGTATGCGGCAGGGGCGAATCCGGGTCCGAAACGGCGTCCTGATCGAGAAATCGTGCGCCCGGGATGTGGGCCGACTCATACTCGCCGCGCGCATCGCGCTTCTGCGCCGGGAGATACCAGGATGCGTCGATGATCGTCAGGCCCGGCTCGCCGAGACGTTGCTGCAGCCAGTCTGCGTCGACGGTGAAGGGGCTGTCCTCGGCCATTTTGTTCTCCTGCTCGCTTTTTGGCGATCACTGTCCTGTTCAGTTTGCCGGCATCGGCCCAAAGCGGATGCGGAAGCGCCGGTTCTCGCGGCCCTTCTTCTCGATCTTGCCGATGTGGATTTCGCCGACTTCGGCGGTGCTTTTCACATGGGTGCCGCCGCAGGGCTGGCTGTCCACCGATGCGTTGTCGCCGATACACACCAGGCGGATCTTGCCTGTGCCCACCGGCGGCCGAACGTTCTTGGATTTCACCAGGCCGGGATTGGCGGCCAGGTCTTCGTCACTGATCAGCCTGACAAAGATCGGATGATCGGCCCGCACCAGGTCCATCAGCCCGGCGGTGACGTCCTCCTTGGTGAAGCCGGCATCCGGAGCGTCGAAGTCGACACGGCTGTCGTCCTCGGAAACCGAGGCACCGGTGATCGGGAACGGGCAGACGACGGTGAGCAGATGGCAAGCCGCGTGCATGCGCATCAGGAGATGCCGCCGCTCCCAGTCGATCGCCAGCCTCAGCGCCTCGCCGGGCTGCGGAACCGCCTGCTCCGGCGCCGGCACGTGTATGATCTCGTCCTTGGTCTCACCGGTGAGGGTGGCGGCAATGGCGATTCGGCTGCCGTCGCCACGTTCGAGATACCCGGTATCGCCCGGTTGGCCGCCTGAAGTGGCGTAGAAGATGGTCCGGTCGAGGATGATACCGCCGCGATCGTTGACGGCAACGACAGTTGCGTCCGCCGTCCGCAGATAGGCATCGTCGCGAAACAGGGCGTCCGTCCTGTTTGCCATCACGCGACCTTTTCGAACGGCACCGGAATTGTGCTCTTCAGTTCCATCCAGCCTGGCACCGGCAGCTGCTTTTCGCGCAGGAATTCCGGGTTGAACAGTTTTGATTGATAGCGCGTGCCATAGTCACAAAGAATGGTCACGATGGTGTGGCCCGGGCCTAGTTCCCTGGCCAGACGGATCGCGCCGGCTATGTTGATACCGGTCGAGCCGCCGACGCAAAGGCCCTCTTCCTGGATCAGGTCGAAGACGATCGGCAGCGCATCCTCATCGGGGATCTGGAATGAAAAATCCGGCGTGAACCCTTCGAGGTTGGCGGTGATGCGCCCCTGCCCGATGCCTTCGGTGATCGAGCTGCCTTCGGACTTCAGCTCGCCGCTGGTGTAGAAAGAATAGAGCGCGGCCCCCAGCGGATCGGCGAGCGCGATCTTCACATCCCGGCTTTTGGCCTTCAGTCCGGAGGCGACGCCGGCCAGCGTGCCGCCAGAACCGACCGCCGACACGAAACCGTCGACCTTGCCGCCGGTCTGGCTCCAGATCTCCTCCGCGGTGGTGCGGATATGGCCGTCACGGTTGGCGACATTGTCGAACTGGTTGGCCCAGATGGCGCCGTTCGGTTCTGTCTTTGCCAGTTGCTCGGCCAGCCGCCCCGACAGTTTCACGTAGTTGTTGGGATTCCTGTAGGGCACGGCCGGCACCTCGATCAGCTCAGCGCCGAGCAGCTTGATCGTGTCCTTCTTTTCCTGGCTCTGCGTATCGGGAATGACGATGACGGTCCGGTAGCCGAGCGCCCTGGCGACCAGCGTCAGCCCGATGCCGGTATTGCCCGCCGTTCCCTCGACGATCACGCCGCCGGGCTTCAGCAGCCCGCGCTTCTCGGCGTCGCGGATAATGAACAGGCCCGCACGATCCTTGACCGACTGGCCGGGATTCATGAATTCGGCCTTGCCCAGGATCTCGCAACCGGTTTGTTCCGAAGCTTTGTTGAGGCGGATCAGAGGCGTGTTGCCGATCGCGTCGATCACAGAACGGGGCATTCAGGATTCCTTGTGTAAGTGCGCCGAAACCCTAGAAACCCGAAGCTGCGGTTTCAAGGCAAGAATTTGTCTGGTCCAGTCGCATTTGCAGTGCTGTTGTTGCGTCGGCGCTTCCCGAGGCTGGCCTCTTGCGCCACTGTTCATTTCCGGCTGACGTTGAAAAGCGGCTTTTCATTCGATTTCTTCACCGCTAGAGCAATTCCAGGAAAAGTGTGAAACGGTTTTCCGTCCGGAAT